>CAIWEX010000306.1 GCA_903911795.1 uncultured Schlesneria sp. | reverse complement strand
CCGGAAATTGAGCCGGCATTCGCATTCGTCGTTGTAAACCTCTGCAGTCCAAGGTCGAGTTCTCTTCGCGGAGCCTTATGGGCCTTATGGAAATCTGAACTGCATGCGCAAACGACGGTCATGTCATGGTGTTTTCAAGAGAGTCACGTCACTTCTCAATCTCGCACTTTGGCAACGACAGCTTGAGTTCCTTCACCCCGGCGTCTGTCACGTTCGTGTTCATTAGTTTGAGAGTATTTGGTTTCTCGCTCTGAGCCGCGACGAGTTGAAGTTCCAAAGGCTTCGACAAACTGAGATTGGAAATACGGGAACGCTCTGCCCAGCAACCCAATATTCACTTGCTGGACAGATTGTAAAACCGGCTGTATTTAAAACTATACACTCTCCGTAATGTTGCAGGTCGTCTTTGGCGGTCCGATAAAAGTGCGGCGCGAATAGAAAAACCATATTGCGGCTAGCACGAGGCTGGTAAAAAGTGTAATCCAGAGTGCGATGCCGTTTGGGGGTTGGACGCCAATCACAATGACGGCAAATCCACCCACGACACATAATGCTGACAGTGGTCGGTAAGCCCCTCCTAGTGTCCATGGTCCCATAGCCGTCCAGCTCTTGCCATACGCGCGCAGGCCGAGATAGGTTGGTAAAAGGTAAGAAATGTAGAGAAAAATGACGCTTGTTGTGGTGATCGTTGAGTAAACAGGCGAGAAAATGGTAAACAGGAATGAGAAGCCCCCGACAGTCCAGATCGCTATTACGGGTGTTCGACTCGTTTTGCTCACCCATTTCAACCAATCGGATGCCGGGAGACCACCATCTCTCGCAAAGGCATACATCATTCGCGAAGTACTTGTCATGGCAGCCAGTCCGCAGATGTACTGCGCGAAAAAAATTCCAATACAAATCACAATTGCAGTCGGCTTGGGGAGCACCTTCGAGATTGTCCAGTAAACGACGTTTCTGCCCTCGTGAGCCGCGTCATCCATATTCGGGATTGCAAGTACGATTGCGATTAGCATGAACCAGCCGAATAATGAAGAGACCAAAACTGCGCGGAGAATACTTCGCGGAACGGCGCGTCCGGGGTCAACGGTTTCTTCAGATGTGTGTGCGCTTGCATCGTAGCCCGTAATCGTATATGCGGGCAGGATGAGTCCGAGGCCAAACATCCACAGCAGATTCTCGTTGCGAGGCCAAACAGCGTCGATTTCGCTGGGTAAACCGCTGTAGTTTGTCAAAGTGATCAGGCGCTGCCATTCGTATCCCGGGGCATACACCAGCAAGGATATCGTGAGAGCCAACGAAAATACGAGGATTAAATATCCACTAAGATCCGTGAGAAACGTTACCGCGTGGATGTTCCGGTGGTTCAGTGCCGCCTGTGTGGACGTGATGACGACCACGGCGCCCAGTTGCCAGTACGATAAGTGCTCAATGGGTAGACGAATTTCTGTGAGCGTACCAATAGCACCCCAGCAAAACTCGAACGTCCCAACATTGATTGCGGCGAGGATGGTCATCAAGCCCATGAGATTGAACCATGCCGTGATCCAACCCCAGCCTCTTCCCCCGAGAATCGTCGCCCAGTGATACAGCCCGCCTGCAGTCGGAAATGCTGAGGCTAGCTGCCCCATGGTCGCCGCGAATCCCAATGTGATCAGGCTCATGAACGGCCAGCCAAGGACGACTCCAGCTCCTCCTGCGGCGCAGAAAGCTAGATGAAACGATGTGATTCCACCGGCGAGAATGCAAATGATAGAGAGCGAAACGGCATAGTTGGAGAACCCCCCCATGCGTCGAAGCAGTTCCTGTTGGTAGCCCAGTTTTTCAAGAGCGAGGCGGTCGTCATTTTGTTGTTTGTTCATTTACATATTTAAACAAAATCTATCTCGAATGGCGAGGGCGGAATCAATCTTGCCCCGGTTACGAAGGCGTTGACATGAACCGCGGCCGAATCCCCGCCGACTTTAACGAGCGCTGACCGTTCGGCGACGGTGAGGTCGGCGTCTTTCGGGCGCACGACGCCCCCGAAGAACTCCGCGATCCGATCCACACGATGAAGGAATTTCATCGCTGCCTGGCCCCGGAGGCCTGGCTCCTGTCGCAGACTCCCGGCACCGTTGGCCGCGGTACGTTCCACACCCCTACGGACGTCTCGTTCAGGAACTCGAACTCATTCTGGCACCCACGCCGACCAGAACCGCTTTATCGACTGCCCCGTCCGGTTCCAAGCCAATTGCCTGAAATCCGCGGACCTTGCCTCTGGCTCTGATGACGCGACATATTTCACCGACAATACAGGCCCATGCCCCTCTTCGAAAATAGTCGAAAATAGTGATCGAGCCGACCGCCTACGCAGCGTCACTTCAGGTGACAGCAAGCGAGTCGCTGAGGGCGTCAACAAAAAGATCTGCCTCAGTCGTGGTCAGGCAGAGCGGCGGGCGAACCTTAAGGGTCTGGCCGTAACAGCCCGTAGCTCCGATCAGCACATGGCGGTCTCGCAGAGCATTGATCAACTCAGCGGCCAGGGCGGGGTTTGGACTGCCAGGATCATCTGGTTGGCAGAGATCGATGCCAAGAAACAGGCCTGCGCCGCGGACCTCAGCAACGCGGGGATCATCGGTGACGATCTTCCCAAGCCGAGCCAGCAGATGAGCGCCAACGCGAGTGGCGTTCTGCTGCAAACCCTCGCTTTCGATCACGTCCAGGACAGCCATGCCGGCGGCAGCGGCCAATGCATTGCCAGCGAATGTGTTGAAATAGCCAACATCGTGGCAGAAGATAGCGAGCAGTTCCGGGCGAGTCACCAGAGCGGCCATGGGGAAGCCGTTGCCCATCGGTTTCCCCATCGTGACGATGTCGGGAATTACACCATGTCGTTCGAAGCCCCAGAAGGTGTCGCCGGTCCGAGCAAAGCCAGGCTGGACCTCGTCGGCGATGTAAAGGCAACCAGCGTTTCGCGCGGCGGCGACTGCGCCTGCAAGGAATTTTGCGGGATTGGTAAACACTCCGTCTGACGAGAAGATCGAATCGCAGATGAAGACCGCGGGTGGATGGCCTCGCCGTTTCAAAGTCTGTGTGGCGAGTTGCACGGCCTGAGCGAAGCCTGCCTCGATATCGTTACCATATGCGACTCGGCTCGGTGCCGGGATGGTCTGCACGTGTTCGGGCGGTTCGCCTTGTTTGTAGGAGGCGGGCGAGATCTCCGTCACCGCAAGGGTATTGCCGTGATAAGCGGTTTCAGTGACGATCACACCACTGCGACCAGTCGCCTTGATCGCAATGCGAAGTGCTAAATCGTTGGCCTCCGAGCCAGTGCAACACATCACCACGTTGGATAATTCCGTGGGAAGCGTTGCCTTCAGACGCTCCAGGTAAGTCTCGACACGTCGGTCAAGGTAGCGAGTGTTTGTGTTCAGCTGAGCTGCCTGGGCGGAAATGGCGGAGACTACTCGAGGATGACAGTGCCCAACGGACGACACATTATTGTAGAAGTCGAGATATTGGCTGCCGTCCGCGGCTTCCATCCAGACACCTTGGGCGCGCACCATCTCGATCGGGCGGCGGTAGAATAGCACCGAGGCGGCGCCGCAATTTTTAAGTCGACGGTCGAGCAGCGGGTCGCAACAGCCGTCCGATGCGGCGTTAAAGGCGTTCATGTCGAGGATTGGACGGGACTTCAACGCCATTTCGATGAGCCTTTGTCTG
>CAIWEX010000305.1 GCA_903911795.1 uncultured Schlesneria sp. | reverse complement strand
GTAAATCGCCCTCGTAGAACGACTCCTTCTCCTTCGAGTGCTTCCAGTCCTGCGTCCGCCTGCCCCTCGGTAATCGCCAGTCGTTCGGCGGCCACGGTACCTGTGATTGGCCCGCAGACTTCCATTAATCCTCGCAGCATTGCCACGCGAGCGTCGGTAGATTCCCAGTCTTGTCGAATTTCAGGAGGAACGATCACAGCGGGTGTCATCGTGGCCTCGGGAAAGACCGCGAGTACCAGCGGGATTCTCTCTGTCGCGGCCCATGCGGTGACTTCATTTCCACTCGCATCGCGTACGCCAACTTCCGTTGCACGGCCAGCGGCGACAAGTTCCTTAAAGTGTGACTCCCACGCAAACGCCTCCACGACCAGGACCATCCCTCGACTGAGCAATGCATCGTGAAGTTCATCCGCGTTCCGGATCAGTGGCTGCGCTTCTGCGACGACTTGTCGAATCGCCTCGGGATCCAGCCGTCCCAGATCTTCCACGCTTTCGACGGAGAGCGAACGACGTGTTGCCACCGCTCGTGCCCGACGTTCAGCCACTTCGCCACCGTCAAGGAACGCATACGGATTCGAATTGAGCAATTCATAACTGAAGGGAGATGGTTCGCGCGTGTCGCGGGCGATGAATTCGATCTCGCCCCGTTCGACTTTTCGCAAGACCTCTTTCAAGGCCTCGATATCGTGAGCCTCGAACAGGCAGTCGTCCATCGTCTGTTTCACGAGTGGATGATCGGGAAGCTCGATATCTCCGACGACGTTTTCCTGGCAGCCAGTCAACTTGGGAAAGACTGCAGTCAGCAGATCCTCGCTCCGAAATCGCTGCAACGCGGGTGGCACCTTTTTACCGTGCCGTGAACGCAAGACTTGTAAGGCTCGTGTCGCATTCCAGCGCCAGCGGTTCTGAAAGATCGGGACCGCCAAGACCGCCTGTTCAAACATCTCCTGCACATTTCGCGGCGTCAGTAAACCGAACATGCTTTCCAGCGGAAAACTGTGCTGCGGTCCTAGCGACAAAACAATCCCGTCATCGTCAGCACTGGCCTGAAGCTCGAAGTCGAACGAACGGCAGAACCGCTTGCGCATGGCCAGCCCCCAGGCTCGCGTGATCCGCGTTCCAAACGGGGCGTGAATCACCATCTGCATTCCGCCACTCTCATCGAAGAACCGCTCGAAGACGACGCGATGCTGTGATGGCAGAAAGCCAATCGCGGCTTTCTGCGCCCGGACGTATTCCACGATCTGATGAGCGGCAAATTTTCCTGAATTCGTTTCTGTCATCAACCAGACTTCGGCAGCTTCCGGATCGTCGAGACGCTGTTCCAGATCTTCTCGCAATCGCGACACTTCATCGGACAGCTCAAATGTGCGGCCGGGTGCCTCACCCCGCCAGAAGGGAATGGTCGGCGGGGCTCCACCGGCATCGGTGACAAACAGATCGCCCCCTCGCAAATAGCGAATGCGCCACGACGTATTCCCCAATAGAAAAATGTCCCCCGCCTGACTCTCGGTCCCAAAGTCTTCGTCGACCGAACCAACCACCGTGTGATCTTCTTCCGTCACAACACGGATCGCAAAGACTTCCGGGATCGCTCCCGCATTGCTGGTGGCGGCAATGCGTGCCCCAGGACGTGCTCGCAGCCGACGGCCGACTTGATCGTGATGCAGGTAGACGCGACTTCGTCCGGCAGAATGTGTGATCCCTTCGCTCAGCAGTTGCACAATCCGATCGAAATCAGTCCGCGACAGATTCCGATACGGCGCTGAACGTCGACAGAGATCGAACAGTTCGTCACTGCCGCATTCGCGCGTCGCAACTTCAGCCACGATCTGTTGAGCCAGTACATCCAGCGGGGCCACGGGAATCGGCACGATGTCCAAATGCCCATGCCTGATCGCTCGCATCAATGCCATGCACTCAATCAGTTCGTCGCGTGTCAGAGCAAACAGGCGTCCCTTGGGAATCAGGCCCAGAGCGTGACCCGACCGACCGACGCGTTGCAGGAAGGTGGCGATGTTACGCGACGAGCCGATCTGGATGACGAGGTCGATGTAGCCGATGTCGAGTCCCATCTCGAGCGATGCCGTCGCCACGACCGCTGTCAACTCGCCAGACTTCAGCCGCCGTTCGGTGTCGAGTCGCAAGTCTGCTGCGAGTGAACCGTGATGACTGCTGATCGCTTCAGGTCCCAGGAGCTCGCTGAGTTGATGCGTCAGACGCTCGGCCAGTCGGCGCGTATTGACGAAAATCAGCGTGGCGCGGTGGCTGTTGATCAACTCGACAATTCGCTCGTTGATTTCAGCCCATTGCTCATGCATGCAGACGGTCCCCAGATCACTGGGAGGAACCTCGATTCCCAGATCCAGCTCCCGCTGGTGCCCGACATCAATGATCGTTGGCAGGTGTTCGACTTCTGTTGTCGACGAATTTGGGCCGGTACCAACGAGAAACCGGGCGATGTCAGTGATGGGACGCTGCGTCGCCGACAGACCAATCCGTTGCAATCGCTGTGGACAGAGTGCAGCAAGACGTTCCAGTGTCAGTGCCAGGTGCGATCCTCGTTTATCACGAACAAGTGCATGAATTTCATCGACGATGACGGTTTCGACAGTCTTAAGTTTTTCGCGTGCCTTGGGACTCGTCAGCATCAGATACAGTGATTCCGGAGTGGTCACCAGGATATGCGGCGGCCGTTTCAGAATGGCGGCTCGCTGCGCGGCACTGGTGTCACCGGTACGCAGGGCCGCTCGAATTGGCGTGATGTTCATCCCACGTTCTTCGGCGACCGCCAGAATCTCGGCCAGGGGAACTTCCAGATTGCGATGCATGTCGTTCGACAAGGCTCGCAAGGGTGAGACATAAACAACGCGGATTTCGTTTTCGAGCGTTCCGGATTCTGCCAGTCGCAGCAATCGGTCGATCGCCGCCAGAAATGCGGTCAGTGTCTTGCCGCTTCCGGTCGGGGCCGCGATCAGGACGTCACGCCCGGCAGCCAAGTCTGGCCAGCCGAGACGCTGAGGCTCCGTCGGCGCAGCGAAGCGAGAACGAAACCATTGCTGAATCACAGGATGAAACAGGTCCAGCGCCATGGTGTGTTGCCGTTGGTCGATATTTCAATCCGAGCTGACGTTCATGTTGATCATTTCATTGACGGCTTGCGAACTGCCAAATGCGAACAGGCAGTCGCCAGGTTCAATGATGGCTGTTCCCGGTGGTGGCATCAGGCGTTCACCATTGGCCCGTCGAATTCCGACAACCATCACTCCCTTTTCCCGCAGATCCGTATCCATCAGTCGCTTGCCGACACAAGGACTGTTCGCGGAAATCTGGACGTCTGCCAGTTCCAACTGGCTGCCATGATCGTCGGTCACTTCGAAGAAATCTTCGACGCTGGGGTTCAGCATAAACCGCGCGATTTTCATGGCGCCGCTGCTGAAAGGGCTAACCACACGAGTCGCCCCCGCCCGTTCCAGTTTGTCGACCGCCTTTTCGTCGGTGGCTCGAGCGACGATCTGTACTTTTTCGTTCAGCAATCGAGCAGACAGAACAACGTAAACGTTGTCGGCATCTGTTGGCAGTACGGTTGTCAGTGCCTTGGCTTCGAGAATTCCTGCGTTCAGCAGGATTTCGTCATCCGTCGCATCGCCTACCAGATGCAGCCAGCCATGTTCGCGACAAACGGCGCCCACTCGCTCTGCATCAACATCAATCACAATAAATGGCTTGTTGCGAGAATGCAGGTACCGGCAAACTGTCTTTCCCATTCGACCAAAGCCACAGACAATGTAATGGCCAGTCAACTTCCTGATCGCGTGATCCATCGCCCGCCTTTCCCAATAACCCCGCACCTGCAAATTCACCAGCAACTGCCCCAGTTGCGATACACAATAGGTGAAGAACCCCACTCCCACCAACAGGTACAGAATAATGAAGAGTTTTGTTGACGAATTCAGTTCTGCCTGAGCGGTCGCCGACAACCCGACGGTTGTCATGATGATGACCGCTTCGTAGAAGCATTGCAGCCAGTCCCAGCCTTCTGTGTAGCGAAAACTGATCGCACCCACG
>CAIWEX010000304.1 GCA_903911795.1 uncultured Schlesneria sp. | reverse complement strand
TTTCGCGGCTACCCTGGGAATGCGTGCAGGAGACTCATTTACCCAGAATGGGTTACGTCAAGAATGATGACGGAACCCCTTTGGGGTACAGGGGGAAATCGCCCAGACCCAGGGTAGCTCACTGCGTGAGCAACCCTGGGCTTTAAGACGCAACTCCTTTGGAGTTGAATACATTGATAACAGCGATCAATGCCAGATCTTGTATAAGCGTCGCCGTCGCCGCTCCACTCATGCAAATCCCAATAAAAATGCTTCACAGCGTTGCCCAACGGCCAACGAGCCGGAATTTCACCCAGCCCGGCCCCTTCGCCTCTCACCGAGACTTCCCCTAACCCATCAATTCAGGGATCGGCTTGCCGTGATCCACGACGGGAGTCGGGCGACCGTTGAAATCCTTGATGAGTGTCCTTGCTGCGTCGATCCCCAGGTGGTGATAAATCGTTGCCAGGAAGTCTCCCGCGTTACAGATTCGCTCGGTTGAATCTTCGCCTCGCTTGTCTGTCGCACCGATAAACCGGCCGGCTTCGATTCCGCCACCGGCCCAGATATTGGAAAACGCCCGCGGCCAGTGATCTCGACCAGGCTGCATTGTTCCGGCGGGGGCACTGGCGTTGCCTTCCCCTGTACTCGCCGCGTAACTGATCTTCGGGGTGCGACCAAATTCACCAGTCACGACCACCATGACACGCTTGTCGAGGCCTCGTTCGTAGATGTCTTCGATCAAAGCGGTGACCGCTTGATCATAAGCCTGGGCACGGAACTTCATGGCGTCGAAGACGTGATGATTGACCGCATGGTCGTCCCAGTTCTGAACTCGACCACATAATGGACCACTCAGGCTGGTGGTCATCACTTCGACCCCCGCTTCGACAAGTCGGCGAGCCATCAGCAACTGCTGTCCCCACGCATTTCGACCATAGCGATCGCGCACCCGGGGATCTTCGCGGCTCAGGTCAAAGGCTTCCTTCGTCCGCGGGTTCGTCAGCAATGTCATCGCCTGCGTTTCGAATTCATCGAGAGCGGCCAGTTCTCCCTGTTGGTCGAATGCTCGTTCCAAGGTGTCCAGATTCTGGCGCAGCGTTGACCGACGTCCGAGTCGACGGACTTCGTTCGCATCCGACAGACCGATATTTGGGACAGTAAACGACGGCAAATTGGGATCACCGGAAACAACAAATGGCGAGTACGCGTCTCCCAGGTAAGCGGGGCCGTTATATTCCAGCGGAGGATTGATGCCGACATAGGGAGGGATCGGCGACTGTCGCGGTCCGGCCTGCGACCGCAGATAATTTGTGACGGTCATCCAGTCGGGATAACGTGGTTTTGGTTTGTCACGCGTGTCGGGATCGCCCGAAAGCAACTGCATGGAACCAGCCGGATGTCCCCCCGCGCCTTGTCGCATTGACCGCAGTACGGTGAACTTGTCGGCAATCGCTGCCTGACGAGGCAGTAACTCGGTGAAGTTCAGTCCAGGGACCTTGGTCGGAATAATTCCAAACGGTCCGCGGTATTCACTTCCCGCATTCGGCTTCGGATCGTAGGAATCGATGTGAGACAGTCCGCCTGGCTGCCAGACCATGATGACAGCGGTTTTTTCAGCGCTTCGGGTCGTTTCACCTGCTTGAAGTTCCTGTTGAGCCCGCAGGCGCAGAATTCCCGGGAGACTGAGCGTTGCAAACCCCGCCAAGCCGGTCCGCAGGAATGCACGGCGGCTGGTCCCCAGGTCGAATGGACCCCGACAGTGTTGGGCAGGTGTGTTGTGAGGATGGCTCATTTCTTCTCCGCTGGATTAACGCGAATCGCGATGGGTTCTGATACGACAATATCGACGATGTCTCGAGGCTGAGCAGTTTCCGTTGCCTTCTTCACTTTATCGGCAGCGGTCACTACAGCCGCTGCGGCAACTTTGTGGCGTGCAGTCGCCATTTCCACAGCTTTATCCGCTTCGGGCTTCTTTTCCGATGTCGCTGACTTTGCGGCTTCCACGAGTTGCTTGAGTTCCGCTTCAATTGCCGCGGCTTCTTGCTCGGCTTTCTTTTTCGCTTCTTCAGCCGTAATGATCGCATCCGGCCGATGACGGTATTTGGCAACCGCTCCCCCATAGAACGCAATCAGGTAGTCTCCCGGAGGAGTCTTCAACGCTGCCAGATCCAGAACCGCCTGCGACGAATCAGCGGTCAACGGCAGGCTGAAACCGGGGTTCCGATCAAGCCCCGCTCCAATCGTACGCAGTTCCATAGTTGCACCGGAAAACTCGCTCCGCCGAGTGATCGCCAGCGGAATGGTCAGCTTTTCGCCCGCGGTGACCTGCAACATCTCCTTCGATGCGGGAGACACTGATAGCGGAGTGAATTCCAAGCCACTCACCGAAACCGGGACATCAGCCATCAGTCGAGGAACCGGAACTTCGTTCCACGCATCCGGAATCGGCCAGGACATCGATGCCAATCGGCAGGGGCGAATAACGGCCGCCCCATTGATGACGGCTTTTCCCAGGAAGTTCGCACTTCCGATGGCACGTGGCGCATTCTGATGGGCAGAAATCAGCATCAGACCGCGCGATTGACCGGCCGGAATCTTTAACCCCTGTGCCGAAACTCCGTCTGGCAGACCTTCCATGACGAGGTCGATGTCTCCGTCGAAACCGTCGCGGCGCATCGCGATCACTTCCAGTGCCATCGTTGCCCCACCGCGGAGCGAAATTGGCTTCGACAACGCATTGCGATCGCCGTTTCGCAACTCCATGTGGAGTGCCCACGAAACCAGCGCGAAGTCGGGAGCCGCCTTGCGAATCACCAGTCGATAGATGTTGCGGGGATTGCTGCGAGTCCCACCGAAAAGATCCGTCAATTGCAATCGATAGAGACCATCCTCTTTGATGACGAGTTTGCCAAGTACATCCGATGTCCCAGCGTTGTATGGAGGACCGTCGTAGGCGTATCCGTTGCTGGAGACTTTCACGGGGCTGGGAATGTCGCTGAATTCAGCCACGTCCGTCAACTTTTCGCCTTCAGGTGTCCTGACAACCTGCTGAACCAGCACGGCAGGATCAGTGGGTAAGCCAAAGCGTTCCGACGCGACTTCGACCCACCATTCTTCGCCCTTCTTAGCTTCGAATTCAAACAAATCGACATCGGCAGCGGGGAAGAAACTTCCTGCGATGTCACAGGGCAGAGTAATCTTTTGAGCCTTCCCAGCAATGTTGTTCGGTTCGACTTCTGCAAGTTCCGCTTGAACCGCCAGTCCCTGTGGAGGCCACGAAAAGGAATTCACGGTCTTTGTCGAAGGCTGCCGAACAATCGGTGCTCCTGAGGGAAGTTCCCAGACACCAAGACGATAAAAATATTCCATACCACCTTTGAACGTCAGTTCATGCACCTTGATGACGTAGCGACCATCCTCGGGGACGGCAAAGTCGAGGACACCACCGCGGCGTTCGACAAGGAGATCACGCCCGGCAGCATCTGCGACAATCACAACAGCATCGAGCTTCGAATCGATCCCACGCGTGGCACAGTCGACGATCAACCGCTGTCCCTTCTTCGCGTTGAAAACGTAATGGTCAACAGCCCGGTTTGTCATGACCGCATTGCTGATGGAATTCACTTCGATTTCCATCGCCGTTGCCAGCGTCGTATTGGGCTTCGTTCGGACGATTTCTCCCAGCGAACCGACTGAGAAAACGCGTGAGGAAGAAATTCCCAGTCGCGTCATCACGCGGGCTTCGTAGAGCCCCGTGGGACAATCGGCAGGGATAGTAATCACGTACTTATTTGCTTCAGGCTGGCCGGCGGCATCCAGTTTCTGAACGGCTGTTATGCGGCGATCGGAGAACGCGAGTTCACCAAGTTCGTCGAGATGTTCACCGCTGATGGTGATCTCAAACTGAGTTCCCACCTTTCCGCCCATCGGCATCGTTGTCAGCAGCCGAGGTGCGGGCAGGCAGACTGACTGAGCATTCGCGTCCGTCGTCAGTGCCGCCAGAATCAGGCCGCAGACAACCACTCCGCAACGGATCGCTGGATGCACGCGCTGGTAAATCGCTGATCTATCGTTCTTACGAATCAAGGTTGTCATCATATGCCTAATGGTTGAACAGGAATTCTTTTGCATTGATCAGAGCCCAGATGAGGTCCTGAAAATTCTCTCGCGTTGCCCGTTGGGCATCGACCGGCTTACCCTCAAGGTCCAGGCGTTGTTCGGTGAGGTAACCAAGTGCCGTTTTGAGTTCATCGGCCCTTGGTTCCCGGGAAAATGCGACCAGATAGAGTTCGCGAATCTTCGCTTCTGCCGGCCGGTCTTCCTTTGCCAGCCGTTCGGCTCGCCCCGCTCCATGACTCAATTTCGCCTTGATATCACCGGCATTAATCAGATGCAGACTCTGGGCCAGGCTGGAAGATTGAACCCGCTCACATTCGCAGACACTTTCCCCTTCCGGCCGACCGAAGACTCGAAGGAACGGGGTTGAGCGATTGTAGCTGTTGTCGGGAAGAGCGACGGCTCGAGTCCCCGGAGGAAGGTTTGCGAAGTCGGTCTGGGTCGTGGCGAGGTAATCGATCGCGTCCAGTAAGACCTCGGCCTGCAGGCGTCGTGGATAGTAGCGCGAGTAGTTCTGCTTATCAACAATGTTATGCTGATTTGGCGTTGAACTGAGCTGGTATGCATTGGACCGCGTGATCACACGAACCAGATCCTTCAGATCGAATCCGCTCGTGATGAAATGCTTTTCGAGTGCCGCGAGCAATTCGGGATTGGTCGGCGGATTGGAATCGCGAATATCGTCTTCCGGTTCGATCAGTCCTCGCTGAAAGAAGTGCTTCCAGTACCGATTGACCAGCGACTTGGCGAAGAACGGATTCGTGGCCGATCCCATCCAGTCTGCCAGCTTCAGGCGAGGATCAACATCGGCTGCGATCTCGGGAATCGCGTCACTCAAGGCTGCCGGCTTCAGGGCTATTCCAGTTTTGATATTCGTGGCTGCGGCGATCCCGCGTTTGTGGAAGATCAGGTCTTCACCACGTGTCGACGAAGGTTTGCGCCCCACCTGACTGAAGAACGCGGCCAGCGAATAGTAATCGTTCTGACTCCACCTCTCGAACGGATGATGGTGACATTGTGCACATTGCATCCGCACACCAAGGAACAACTGGGCGACATCTTCAATCTGGTCCTTCGGTTCCTTGACTCGCTTGTACCACGCAACCGGGGGGTTATCGATGACGGTTCCAGTCGCCGCAAGTAATTCGCGGACAAACTGATCGTACGGCTTGTTCGCCAGCAGGCTGTCGCGAATCCAGGCATGAAACGCGAAGTTGGAGACGATATCACTGGTATCGTCGCGGCGATTCTTCAACAGATTGGTCCATTTGCTGGCAAAGAAGTCCGCATAATCAGGACTCTTCAGCAAATCGTCGATGACACGATCTCGCTTGTCGGGCGCGTTACTGGCCAGGAAAGCCGTTGTTTCTTCCGCCGTCGGCAAGCGTCCGCCGATGTCGAGTGTCACACGTCTCAGGAACGTCGGATCATCACAAATCGCAGACGGTGGAACGCCCAATTCTTTCAGGTTTGCAAACACCGCATCGTCAACAAAATTTCGGGAAGGAGGGACCTGTTCCACCGGAGCCCCCAAGGGAATCGCCGCATTGAAAACAGAGATCCGACCTTGGTAGCGAACCATGATCGCGACTTTGCCTGTGATATCCTGAACTTTCACCAGACCGTTGTCGCTGACTTCAGCCATCGCCTTGTCATTCGACTCGTAGAGTGCCTGCGCTGTCACATCGCGCTGTGAACCATCGGAATACCGAGCGATTACTTTGAGTTGCTGCTCTTGCTGCCGCTTCAGAGATTTCCGATCCGGCTGGATCTCGAAATCAACAAACCTGGCAATGTTTTCAGCGTCATTGTTCGCACCCTGGCGGATCCAATCCCGCAGCAATGCGTAACTTTCCGAGGTGTGACTGAGGCGGACTCCCCCACCATGCGGGGCCTGGCCCGAAGCTTTCAGCAATAGAAGGCTGCGATCAGGTACCGCAGCAAACAACCGCCGTCCTCGCCCTTCTTTGACCAGGTGCTCGAAGTCTTCCTGAATCTCATACCCAAGCAAAGAGAGCTGAAACCCGTTCTGCCCGCCACCCGCCTTGGCGTGGCAAACACCAACATTGCAGCCCGCCTTGGTGAGGATCGGAACGACGTCATTGACGAAACTGACCTGCCGTTCCTGAGCTGCAGCAGACTGAGCCCCCGCGGACGCCATTGCCGCAATGAGAAGCAGGCCGATGGAAAGGGGATATTGAAAACCTGTTCGGTGCATGCCGTTTCCGCTCGATGACAATCCGGTTCAACGTGACAACGCAACTCTACCTTGCCGAGCAGCGGAAACTGGCCCAAATTCCGCATAATCCAGCGATTCATCGTACGCTGTTTATGCGACCTTTGTCAATGAGCATTGGAAAAACACAACCTATTGGTGCGCAATATGTTACAAACGCACCTCGAAACAAGCCTGGAGCGCATGACACTTAAGTGTCGCGGCATCAAAAGCGGCATCGCCCAACGCATCGAGCCGCGACCGCGAGGGAGCGGTTGGGTTGGCGAGTGCGATGGAAGAGGAAGACCGCTCCCTGACGGTCGCGGCTCCGGGATCTAAAGTGGTTTCGGCATACCGTTACTTGGATCGGTTGGTGATGTGGCTGCTTTTCGGATCCCTTGCCTGCCCCCACACGCCGTCAGCACCTCGCGGCGAAACTCCTTCGAAAATACTCTTATGGCTCCCTCCAAGATCCCCCTGAATTTACTGTCCTCCCCAACTTCAAGATACAGTAAAAGGCAATGCGACCTAAAGAGGCGAAATCGCATCCGTCACGGGTGCGGGCTTCGGTTGAATCTTGCGAACGGACTTCGGGGCCGCGGACTTTGATCGAGTGGCCACCTGCTGCCGCGAGTTCGGGTTCAAAGGAAAACTCCGGAACGTATCATGATAGGCGTGAAGGCCCAGTCCGACGTTCTTGAGACGTTCATCCATCTGCAGCTTGCGCGCCTGCTCGCGTCGCACGAGAATCGATGGAATACCGACAGACAGCAGTAGCAGAACCAGCAGCGATACGACGATCCCTTCCACCGATCGCGGCATCACCAGCCTCAGCATCCATTGAATACTGTCTTTCATCTGACGCCCTATGCAGGTTCAGCGAGGTTCGCGTGTATTTCACAAGTACGCGTGATCGGCGCGGGTCTCCCGACCCCGCCGAAACCGACGACCGAAGGTCTCCTCTTCTCTTGTTGGGTTGGACCAGCGGCGATTCACCGCGCCGGCCCACCATCAATTCTCGACGTTTCCTGACGATGGGCCGGCGCTCAAAACGCACTGGTCCCACCCTACATTGAAAAAGCCGATTGACCAAACGCCAGCATACCATTCCCTGACAGTTATGCGAGAGATCCGCTATCATCGCTCCCCCGAAGGAGTCCGGCAGAATGAGTGATCCATCCGCAAATGTCGTTGACCCCGAACTTCTCGATGAATTGCTGCTCGCAATTCAGGGCGATGATACTGTGCGGCGCGACCAGCTATTGCAGGTACATCCAGAACTCAATCCGTGGATCGCCTGCCTGCATTCGCTGAACATGTTTGCCCCCAGCCCCGTTGCGAAGATATCGAAGCCGGTCGAACCCGAGTTCGCAGCCACGATCGTTCATGGTCTCTCGTCAGTATCTGGAACAGCATCAACCGGGATTGGTGAATTTGGCAAGTACGACCTGCTGGGGGAAATCGGCCGCGGAGGAATGGGTGTAGTCTATAAGGCTCGCCAACGTGAACTGAATCGAGTCGTCGCTCTTAAAATGATTCTGGCGAGCGAATGGGCTTCGTCCGATGAGATCGCGCGGTTTCAAGCCGAAGCGCGTGCCGCTGCGAGGTTGCGGCATCGCAATATCGTTGGCATTTTTGACGTCGGCCAGGAACATGGTCGGCACTTCTTTGCCATGGATTTTGTGGAGGGTCAGAACCTCGCAGAAGTCATCTCGTATCGCCCGCTGGCCCCGGAGCGTGCTGCCCGTTGGATGATTTCCATCGCAAAAGCGGTCGATCACCTGCATTCTCAAGGGCTGATCCATCGCGACTTGAAGCCTTCGAACATTCTGATCGATGCAGAAGGTGAACCAATGGTCACAGACTTTGGGCTGGCCAAGGTCTTTGATACGGATGGGGGAGGAACTCGAACAGGCGCGATCCTGGGGACACCCAGCTATATGTCACCCGAACAGGCATCGGGCCGTAATTCTCTGGTGACGGCACGCAGCGACATCTACAGCCTGGGAGCCATGCTGTATGAAATGCTGTCGGGTCGCCCACCGTTTCGCGAAGACAATCCGCTCGACACACTCGTCCAGGTTCTGGAAGGGGAACCGACTCTCCTGCGAAACCTCGTTGCCACGATTCCTCGCGAACTGGAACTGATCTGCTTCAAATGTCTGGAAAAGGACCCGAAACGCCGGTACGCCACCGCTGCGGAATTAGCCGATGATCTCGCGAGATACCTTCGGCAGGAGCCTGTGGAAGCCCAGGCAGGAGGACTGTTGCAGGCGACTCAGCGTTGGGTGCGTAGACAACCGGGCCTGGCCTGCCGAGTCGCTGTTCTGGCCGCCTGTATCCTGATTATCAATCTGTACTATCTGACCAACGGGACGGACCTCGCGTATCATCTACGGGTGATTTCGTTGCTGGGACTTTGGATGCTCTTGTCGATCATCTGGCAGCAGTTATTGAATCGGGAAAACCTGGCGACGATTTCCCGAGTGGGATCAATACTGACGGACGCCTCCATCCTGACGGCGTTATTTCTGCACGCTAATAGCACCAATGGAACGCTGGTAATTGTTTATGCATTGCTGATTGTTGCGTCAGGCCTGTGGTTTCAGGAGCAACTCGTCTGGTGGTCCACGGGGATTTCAGAGATGGCATTTTTGCTGTTGATCATCAACACCCCGAGCCTGCGTGATCCCTGGCATTACCCGATCCTTGCGTCAATCACATTGTTGACGATCGGTGCCGCCACCAGCTTCCAGGTCCACCGAGTCCGAGCCCTCAGCCGGTTCTATGAGCAGCGGCGTTTGTAAACGTGTTGGCTAGTTTGTGGTGTGGGCATCGCGTTAAATGGGATTGCACCATTCGAGTAGGAACTTACTGCAGTCCAGCAGCCTGACTGAACTCACTCATTTCCAGAAAGCGAGCCTCGTGGGTTTGGTGTTTCACATCTTGCTCACATGAGGCGATTCAGCCAATACATAGGCTGATGTCGTGTATGAGCGATGGCAACCACGACAACTTCTTCTGGACGGCAAACGTAGATGACGGAATACGGAAATCGATGCATCAGGCATCGATGGACTTCATTCATTTCAAAACCATATTCCAATCGCGGCAGTCCAAGCGGATTCTGCATGATAGAGGCGTATGCAACCTCAATTTCCGCGAAAAACTCGTCCGCTAACCCTGGTTGTCGGTCGTCATACCAAAGGGCGGCAGCGATGGCTTCGCCATCCGCCTCTGGCAAGACCCGAAAGTTCACGGTGAGTTCCGTTGGATTCGGTGCTCATCGATGGCTTGGCGGAGATGCTCCAGCGATTTATCGAAATCAACGGCTTTTGATTCACCGCGATCATAGGCAGCCAGACGACGATCAATTTCTACCGACCATGCGGCGGCGATGTCAGGAGTGGCGAATTCGCCGTGCCCCAGGCTTACTTCCAGTGCGTCTACGAGCAATGCGCGGTCGCCTGGCGACAGGAGTAAAGCATCCTGTAAAACGGTTTCTCGGGCAGGCATATCATCGTCTCCCTTGATTTGTTTACTTGGGCCGGTGGAGTATGTCATACATTCTACGGTGCGTCGAGCGATTTCTCGTCGATCAGCAGATGAAATCAGCCCAATGCAACAAGAACGAATTCCGCATTACTTCGAAGATTCCAGGAGTTCCAGAATCGGCAAGCCGAGACCTCGGCGGTAGTCGTTTCGCAGCTTTTCGGAGCCAATCCGAGTGACGATCTGTTCGAATTCGGACTGCAATTGCTGGCACGTCTGTGCGGGATCTAGCTCACCCGCCAGTAGCTTTCCAACAACGGACGACGTCACTTTTCGAAACTCATTCGCTTCAGCAATCGGTAAGTCGGCGACCAGTTGACCGTCACGCAGTGTTTGTGCGATGGCATCGACCGACCGACTCATCTCTTCGACGGTCAAGCCAGTTTCATACCAGCTTGTGGCGGTCGAAGTCTGTGATTCCCGGCACGGGGATTTGGGCAAGGCTGCCCAATTCGATTCGAACGATTCGCCCACCAGATTTGCCAGTAAATGCCATGCGGCTGCGTCGCGAGAATCTTTAGGGAGACTGACGCCGATGGCTAATCCGTCCGAGCCACAAGTCCCCGGTGCATGGACAGCAGGCAGGGGATCCCACCGTTTTGAGTTTCGATTGTAAACCTTGGTCGACCCCGGCAGTCGACAGACACCAACTTCCATCGCCGGGCGTGAATCCCCTGTCGATTTCGAATTCGCAGTGGGTTCAATCCCAATCGCCAATGCCGCGCGGCCTTGAAGAATCTGTTCCCGGCAATCGGCAGGAGAGAGTTCCGCAATGTTCGCAGGCATCTTCTTCCAGGCTCGCAGGGCCACTTCGGTCGCCTCGACAAATCCTGCGGTATCCAGCGTCGGCTTGGCAGAATCCAGATCAAACCAAACCGAGAAATTTTCGGGGTGCTTGGTAAAGGCGAGTGATCGAGCGAAAAACAATGTCGCTCGGTGATCTGCTGCGAGCGGCTCAACGGCCGTCAGGCCGGGAGCCCACTGGTCGAGTGTGTCAAGTAGGTCCTGATATTCTTTCCACGTTTCCGGCGGTTTCCGTCCCGCTTTCTTGAGCAGATCGGCCCGGTAGTAACAATTAAGAACTGGAGCCGAAATTGGAATCGCAGCCGGGGCACGATTCCGCTTCACAACGTGCTCACGCAACCCCTTGAAAATGTCCTTCGTGTCAAAACCGTTCCCTTCGATCGGCGACAGGTGCCGGTCAATTTCGGCGAGTTTTTGCAGGGGGAACAAAATGATCCGGCCGCCGGATTCCGGGGGGTTTGCCAGTTTCGATTCCAGTGACTCTGCTTCGGTCCCTGAATACTCGCTCCAGCGAATCGTTGCTCCCGTTTCATCCATCCACTCGTTGAGAGTCACTTCCCACAGGGCCGGAAGCTTCAACGACGCTGGCATAACCAGTTCGACTTCCTGGCCTCGAAACGGCTTCACAGTCTGCGTCGGCTTTGGCGTCGAGTCTGCAGGGCACCCACTCAACACCGTGACGCCGCAGAGGATCAGAAGGGATAAACGAAGCTTGGCAATTCGAAAAATTCTCGACGTCATGATTCCACTTCGCGGTCGGCAGACCCGTTTTTACTGGCGCGATATCGCCGGATTTCGTCCTCAATCTGCTGGCGTTCTTTCCGCAATCGCAACTGCGACACGCGGGCATAGGCGACGGTCATTGCGGCATCTGTCAGAGCCAGAATTACCATGCCGAATACGACGAGCAGAACGGCGATCCAGTATACGAAAAACAGACTCGGGTGTGCACGAAAGAAGAAATCCAGTTGATCACCCAGCGGGATCGCGATTCCCAGCGCAAACAGCAGCACCCCCACGATCAGCCGGGAACGGATCTGACGATCCATGTGAGTGTAAGCAGCTTCGTCCATCTTGGGATTCAGATCCAATTGACGATGAGCCCACCACTGCCGAAGGATTTGAACCGTCGCAGCGCAAAGCAGAAACGCCCCCACCAGCAAAGCGGGAAGAGTCTCGACATCAATACGAATCGGCAGCGGAATCATGCCGGAATTCTATCGGCGAGACTTTCGTCTTCCCAGTTGAAATTCATGTGATTCTGGAGAGGCATCGCGGGATTCTGAAATGACAGATTTTGAATCTTGGAATTCGGAATCGATTGTGAAATAAACCGTTGTCGGTCTCGAGCAACAAACGTATGTCCAGATTCAACCGGTGAAAAACCCCTCCTACGATTTGACCAACGAATCAATAATTTGACGAATTCGACTCCGCGGTCGCCTCAACCATCGATCGGTTCGTCCCTTCTGACGGTCGACTGCTCGACAAATAGTCGCCGTATTCGGCGTAGGCTCGATCCTGTCCGATGACTGCTCCGTTGGCGACAGCTCCCAGGACGCGGATTCCCTGGTCCTGGATCATTTGTCGAACGCGAATCACTGCCGAACGCGTGTTCTTGTTGATTCGAGTCACGATCAGCAAACCATCCGTATGTTGTGCCAGGATGCAAGGGTCGCTGACCGCCAGCATTGGTGGAGCGTCGACGAAGACGAAATCGTACTCGTCACGCAAATCTCGCAGCGTTCGATGCAATCGTGGCGATGACAGCAGTTCGGCGGGATTGGCGGGAATCTGTCCGGCCGTGATCACGCTGAGTCCGTCAATGATCGTCGGACGAATTGCGTTCAACGCTTCAATCTCACCCGCCAGGACTTCTGTCAGGCCGATCTCGGGCGACATGCGGAATAGCGTGTGGACGTTTGGCCGGCGCAAGTCGGCATCGACCAGCAGGACTCGCTTGCCTGACTGAGCCAGTGCGATGGCCAGGTTACAGACCATCGTCGTCTTGCCGTCTCCGGGTTCCGGACTGCTGACGAGGATTGTCCGAGCAGCGTGCTGCTGAGCCGAAACCAGCAGTGCTGTTCGAATTGCTCGATAATTCTCAGCCTCAATCGAATGTGACGCCAGCAGGTATCGCAGTGCCGGGTGAGGTTGATGCGAACGGGTTGGAGTATCCACAGGTGTCTCGAACGCGATCACGCTTCCCAGAACCGGCTGACGCAGTGTCAATCGGACATCCTTCGTATCCTTCAATGTCATATCTCGCAGTTCTCGCAACAGGCAAACCAAGGCGATCAGGAAGACA
>CAIWEX010000303.1 GCA_903911795.1 uncultured Schlesneria sp. | reverse complement strand
GCGCACCGCCGGCGTCATTTCCCGCTCAATCTCGGGAGGAATCTCAAGCTGAATTGGGCCTGTTTGCGACATGATGATTATGTCGCTCATTTGACGAATCGCGAAAAGACCAATTTACCGTTTCGGGGTGTGAACGGTTACATACCCCAGTCACGTTCGGATCAGTCATTAATATCGAGTGTGTCGGCCAGAAAGATCGCATCCATTGCTTCGCGAATAACATCAAACACCTGCTTTATCGAGAAGGGTTGAACCTGAGGCCAATAGGCAATGTCACAGGCGAGTTCGCAGATCAACCTGTCTCCGCACTGGAGCCTGCGAATACAGAATTCGAAATAAACGGGTGGACCTTGGTCACGGAATCATTATCGATCGACCCTCAAATCATAACGTGTGGAATGCTGATTGAAGGCCAACCTGCTGCCTTGATTGTCGATAATCCTTCTGTCGGTTACCCCACTGGTAAAGTCTATCGATTCGACGGCAAGTCATGGTCACAGTTTGAAACAGTTGATTTCCCTTTTGGGGGAGCCAGCTTTCGAACGGTCTGTCGTGATGATGGAGAGCGGTCTTACATCTTGATGACAACAGCCACGGGGCGTGTATACGTCTTTTCCGCTTCAGCGGCAGGTGTCAAACAGACGTTTGTCGACCCGCACAACCCCGTCGATGGCTCCAGCCTCTTTCCGCAATTGTTGGCCTTCCCGTGTTTTGCGCTGTTTGTGGCGGCAATTCAAGCGGCCATTACGACGGGGGTCATGTCTGCATCGACTCGCCCGGAATACGGTTACGGAGTTCAACAAGTTCAACTCGCTGCTGTCACTCTCCGTGGGGTGGCGAGGGGCATCGATCTCGCTCTAATCGCCGCTTCGACATACATCATTGCACGAGCATTGACCTGCAGATTCGACTGGGCTTCCTTTGGAGAAGCGGTCACGCTGCAAGTCAGCCACCCGACGATTTCCCAGGCTCTGAACCTTGCCATAGCGATTTTCCTCTGGCTCGGTTTCACAATCCTGGCGCTCGTGTACGTTCAAGGGAAATGGGGAGTCACCCCCGGCAAGTGGTGCTGTGGCCTACGCGTATTTCAGACGACGCTGAAGCCCTGCGGTTTCTTACGCAGTTTGACACGCGAGGTGATACTCGCTTTTGATGGCTGCAACTTGCTCTGTTGGGCTCCCGGAATCGTGGCGATCGCGCTGACCGATCACCGCCAGCGACTGGGCGACTGGGCCGCAGACACAATCGTGATTCGGCGCCAACGCGGAACGTAGTTCTCCCGCACCTTGGGGTGCTTACGTAGGGGAGGAACACTGGTAAATGATTGGGCACGTTCGCGGGCGCCTCGGCCGATTGGGCATTGATACCGACATGATCTTCCTCAGGAGGCCCAACGGCCCAACGGGCCAGTAGTTCACCCAGCCAGGGCCCTGCGGCCCTGGAATTGATCCCACCAAAAATCTTCCTGAGGCCTGAAGGGCCGGGCGTTCCTTTTGGCGAATCTAACTAAAGACGAAAGGAATGCTCGGCCCTTCAGGCCTCAGATCCTGTTTTTACATCGATTTCCAGGGCCGCAGGGCCCTGGCTGGGTGAACTGCTGGCCCACTTGGGCCGCAAGACCGAAACCTCGCGTGTTTCTGAAAAAACTCTGTATCGGCCGATTTGGCATTGGTACAGACGTGATGTTCCTCAGGAGACCATTTTCGGGACTGGCCAACATCTGTACTTCCCGCAGTGCGGGTCGAAATCACTTGGCAGAGACAGGATGTTTCATGCTATACTCCGACGCAATCGTTTTGGTTGATCCTTGGAGGAGTTCGCGGATGTATCGCTGTGCCGTCTGGTCCACTGTTCTGGTGATTTCCTGTGCTGCCCTTGGTGGTTGCGGGAAATCGGCTGCGCCAACCCAGACAGCGTCAACCGCAAACAAGGGATCGGAAAAATCGGGTTCAGATTCCAATAAGTCATCTGAAACCACCGAGAATAAACCAAAGCGAAAATCGTTTCAGCCTGTCGAAATCAACGCCACGGGGTCTGCCGGGAATACTCCCGTCGATTCCGGCGAACGGATTGAATCAGCCCGGGTCGCCCTGAAGCCGCTGCAGATTCTGATCGGCAACTGGGAAGGGAGTTCTCGCAAGGGGATTCACGCAGCCCTGAATTGGGCCTGGGACCTGAAGTCGGATCCCAAAAAGCCTGCATTGCGGATCAAGTCCGAAAAGAGTGCGTACATCACTGACGGTCGATTGACATTTTCTCCTGCCACACAGGAGTACGAACTTTCGGCGACCGATGCCGAGGGAAAGAATCGAACTTACCTTGGGAAATTCACGCAAGAGGTTCAGGATGTTCCCGGCGACGACAAGAAGCTTCAGCGGACTTACAAGCTGGAACTGACCGAACCCAAG
>CAIWEX010000302.1 GCA_903911795.1 uncultured Schlesneria sp. | reverse complement strand
GCGGTCCGACACATTGTCGCCTTCGCCGATGTAGACACGCGGGCGCGGATCTTCGGCGCTGTTACTGTAGCCCCACAGAATATAGATTCCCGGCTTCTTGATGTCGCCGTGCTTCAACGCGGAGGCCCACTTATCCCGCGGGAAGGCAACGCCCGTCCCCGTCCAGTTCATGTTCTCGATAATACGGAGACCGTTGGGGTCACCCTCGGGAACAAAGATGCGAATAGTATAGGGTGAAGACATCGGGGGTATGGCTCTAGAAAGCCCCAATAAACCCCTCAGGGCAAACACTCAGTCGCTCGCCCAGCCATAACCCCTATTTAGGAGCGGCGCCAAAGGCTGCACGGCCAGCGAGCCGCTGGGACATCTCGGCGACCCCCTCCGCGAATTCACCATCGACCCCAAGGACAAGGCCAAGATCTCCCTCAAGATCCTGCACTTCCCTTTGCCGGTGGGTTGAGGGCGTCGGACGCCAGTATCAACTGGCTTTCTTGATCCTCTGGACGCTTTCGTTGAGCCATCGTGAAACGGCCCACAGAGCAAACATGAGGACGCCGATTGAGGCTGATTCCCACATGAAGAATCGCCCTAGTTCCGAAGCCGTTTCGCCCATCGAAAGAGAAAGCATCTTCGAGACATTCACGCCCAGACCGGCGCCCATAAGCCAGATCGACATGGTCAGCGACTTCTCTCCATTCCTGGCAACGTCATGCATCAAGGCGAGAGCGGAGGGGACAACTAGGACTTCGGCACAAGCTTTGAATGCGTAAGCAGTGATAATGACCCAGGCGGATAGTTTGCCAACCGAAAGGGCAAAGCCTCCGCCGATGATCGCCATTGCTAGAGCCAAGCACAGCACACCAAGCACGAATACGTTGTGGTAGCCAAACAGAAAGGCTCGCGTATTACGCACCCGATTGGCAAGCAGGGTGAAGATAACGATAAAGCCGCCAAACATTCCGGCAAAAACCTCAGGCGGAAGGGCTGCGCCGAAGACAGTCAACTCTACGTGATCTTTAATCACCAGCGTAAGCCCTGAAGTAATCTGAGCCACAACTGCTGAAATGATCGTAGATATCGTCAACATGAGCATCCAGATAGCCTGACGTTGCATATCATTTCTAAAGGCGAAAATCAGCGCGGACCCGGGAATGCAGCAAAAAATAGCCCAAATAAACCAAGGGTATGGTGTCGCCCATACGAAGATCCACAGCAAGGCAAGGGCCCCCAGGAAAGAACCGCACAAAAGCCACAGGCCACCGGCATCCATCTTTACAGCAGCTTGGGGTCTCTTCTTCCAGAGTCCAATGAAGATGAAGATCGACACGGCCATACCAAAAGCGGCCACCGAAAACGCCAGGTGCCAGGCAGTAGACACCGTGAAGATCTTAACGGATCGGACATACCCCAAGGCGACGGGCCCGAACAGACCGCCGATACTGATGCTCATGTAAAAAAGAGCCATGCCGGCTTTCTTCAGTTCCGATTGGCTGCCTTGGTATAAGTCGCCGACAAGTCTGCTAATGGACGGCTTGAGCAAGCCTGTTCCGATTGCGACACAACCAAGCCCCCAGTAGAACGAGGCTTCAATTGGTAAGGCCAAAGTCAGATGACCGGCGACTATGCATATGGCACCGATCAGCACAGCATTAGAAGCCCCAATCAGGCGATCGGCTAGGATACTGAAAGGGATGGAAAGCAGATAAATGCCTGTACCATAAGCGGCCTGCACCATGAGCGCATGCTGCCTATTCCAACCCAACCCGCCATCGGATGGGGTCAGGGTCATGAATAGAATCATCACCGCCCCAAGACCAAAATAGGAGAAGCGCTCCCACATCTCGACAAGAAACAGCCGACTGAGCTCAGAAGGATGACCTTTGAATGGGTTCACTCGTAATAACTAATCCACCTTGGTCGAAATTAAAATCCTAATTATCTTTACAAT
This sequence comes from uncultured Schlesneria sp., assembly GCA_903911795.1. Taxonomy (GTDB): domain Bacteria; phylum Planctomycetota; class Planctomycetia; order Planctomycetales; family Planctomycetaceae; genus Schlesneria. The sequence goes on along the minus strand of CAIWEX010000302.1, from coordinate 163 downwards.
AATTTCATAAATGCTGGCATTTTGACATGCGATATCTCGTCACGGGTTGTGCAGGATTCATCGCCTCCAGGGTTTGTGGAATGCTTTTGGAGCAGGGCGCTGAAGTCGTCGGTCTAGATTCCCTGAACGATGCCTATGACGTCCGGCTGAAGCACTGGAGGCT
>CAIWEX010000301.1 GCA_903911795.1 uncultured Schlesneria sp. | reverse complement strand
GTGTGAAGCTGCCCTTGCGGAGTCGAAGCAGAATGTTGCGGAGATTACCCATCTGATCACGGTTTCCTGCAGCGGCTTTTTCGCGCCGGGATTCGACGTCGGATTGATCCAGACACTCGGTCTGTCGCCCGATACAGCTCGAACACACATTGGGTTCATGGGCTGCCATGGTTCATTCAACGCCCTGCGCGTCGCACAGGCCTACATTGACGCAGACCCGCATGCCGTCGTGCTCATCTGTTCTGTCGAACTCTGCAGCCTGCATCACCACTACGGTTGGTCCACGGAAAAAGTGATTGCCAACGCTTTATTTTCTGACGGATCAGCGGCAGTCGTCTGTCGCCGTGCCGCCGATGTTCCCACACAAGAGTCCGGCGGACTGCGCATGATTCGTAGTGGTTCACATATCGTACCCAAGACGACCGGTGCCATGAGTTGGCGCATCGGAGATCATGGGTTTGAAATGACGCTCTCCCAAAAAGTCCCAACCCTGATCGAACAGAACCTGAAATCGTGGATGACAGGTTTCCTGGCGAGGGAAGGATTGACGATCGAATCCGTCAGTGGCTGGGCAATTCACCCGGGTGGTCCCCGCATTCTGGATGCCTGCCTGATTGCACTTTCACTGCCGAGCGACACAGTCGACGCGTCGCGCCGCATCCTGGCTCAGTACGGAAACATGTCATCGGCAACAGTTCTATTTCTGATCGACGAAATCCGGCAGCAGCAAATTAACGGGCCAATCGTCGCATTGGGATTTGGTCCAGGCCTGACGATCGAAGCAATGCTCATGCATTCCGCAGTGTAACCTGTCGCTCCTGAGCTGATCGACACTCATTTTGCAAATACTATTATTCTTCAAACTTGTCCATTTCCAGGTCACACCTTCGACGACAACGATATATCTTTTGTTATTACCGAATTTGCCGTAATTCCAGATTGTCCTTTTGAGAAAACGTCGTAGCATACGACGAGTCAAAGATTGGTGAGACTTATCTCACGCATCACGGAAGACTGAATAAACAGCAGCCCGGCACGTGCCAGGACGCTTGTTAGTAAGTAAGCCGACGCGATGGAATACCTTGGGTGTTCTGTCGCGTCGGCTTTTTTCGTTGCCATGCCAGCAATGGGTGGTGACAACTCATCAGCAGAGTTTCTGCTGAGTGAGAGGGAGTCTATTTCGAATGGAGATCGCCACGATGCATCGTCTTACGACCGAAACCAGTTCCGTACTGTCGCGCGGAGCCAGCGCTGCCTGCGTAACCGCAACTCGCAATCTGTTGAGCCTGGTGGCTATTGCCGGAATCATGGCAGCCGCCCCGGTCATTGCCAAGGATCCCCCACGCAGCGACGCAAAGCCTGCCAGCAAGGCTTCCCATGGCCATGACAACGCTGAAGCTGTCGTGATTCCAGAGTGCATGGAAAAACTGAAACTGACTCCGGAACAGCAGGTCCAGGTTAAGGAGATCATCCACAACTACAACGGATCAATCGGTACCGTCTGGACTAAATTCAGTGCGCGCTACATGCAAGCGATCGAAATGGAAACTTCGTTGCTGGCCGCAATCGAAGACGGAATGACCGAACCACAGCGAATGCAGGTTCGCAGCCAACGCAAGAAGACTGCACAGCACGAGAAAGCCATTGCCGCAACCAGTTCCAAGGTGAATCAGGCCGAGGCGACGCCGAACGAAGAAACAAAGAAACCAGCCACCGCAGCTGAAGAGGGACTGGCTGCCGCTGGCGTATCTCTGTCTGACGAACAAGAGGCAGCCGCCGACAAGCTGCAGGAAAAGTATCGAACCCAATTGCGGTCACTCAACCGTGACATCCAGGGTCTGCACACCCAATTGGTCTCACTGGAAGCGGACAAACTCGTTGAAATCGAGAAGGTTCTGACGAAGGACCAACTCGTTCAACTGCGAACAATCCGTCAAAGTGCACCTTCAACCCCAAAGGTAGCAACTCGCAAAATGGAACCCACGAAAGCTGAATAAGCCTGTTGCTCCAGTGGCACGAAACTTCGCTCACGCCGTTTCGTGCCACTGAGCTTCGGTTTATGGGTTACCTTTGTCTCTTGTGTAAGGATGGAACCATGTTTCGACGACTCTGTTTTTCGGCGGTGATGCT
>CAIWEX010000300.1 GCA_903911795.1 uncultured Schlesneria sp. | reverse complement strand
GTCTACCCGGCGACATTCACATCGGTAATGGACCCCGGCTATGACGGCCTTCCCGGAATAGCCTATGCGGACGATGACGGAGACAAAAACACCGATTTCATTGGAGGCGCTCCAGACACGAAAGAACTGGGCTGGCCTGGTTCGGATGATGCACCACGGAACTGGGTGGTCGTTCAATACGATGATTCGACCGGAGAAAAGCCATTCTTCAAGAAGGGGGGATTTGTCACCGATGCGGATAATCTGCGTTGGTACCGAATCCTGGATGTCGTCGAAGGGGGCGATTTCAACATCAGCACGGGAACAATCTGGGGGTACACTCCTGATGATGTCATGCGGAAGGCAGGTCTGAAGACGAGCACGTCGGGCGGGATTCTAACCGCCGATAGTGCCATCTACGGTGCGAATACGCGAGCAGTTTTGTTACGAGTCGAAAATAAGATCGTTCAGTCGGGACCGCAGCCCGCAGGTGGTGCTGGGGGCACTCCAACGGGAGCCGCAATCTTGATGCGTGGTGTTGTCGATGTTTATCCGATTCGCACACACCTGTCGTGGGAGGACTAGTCATATGCCACGCTCACAAAATCGCCAGGGATTTACGCTGATCGAAATGCTTGTTTCGGTCACGCTGGTCCTTCTGATGATGACGATGTTTGCCCAGATCTTTCAGATGGCGGGCGGATCGATTTCCAAGCAGCGCGGGCTGGCCGAAAACGATCAGCGATCACGAACCTTGCAGACGATTCTGAAAGCGGACCTGGATAAGCGGACCAATCGCTGGGTCCATCCGTTTGCAGCAGGGGAAGATGTTTCGGCTCCCGAGTCTTATGTCGGAAAGCGCCAGGGGTATCTCTACATTTCGGAAAATGATCTGACCCGCAGTGACGACGATTATATCCAATTTACGGTCCTGGCGACCATGACGGCTCGCAACAAGGATCAGACACCTTACTATGGTAAGGCTCTCAACCTCACCTCGTTTGGCGTGACAGTCAATCAGCCTGATGCCGATGACGCCCAGGCGACGGCGAACAGTACAGGCCTCTCAACCGTTGCGGAAGTGGCCTATTTCCTGCGTAACGGCAATCTGTATCGGCGGCAGTTACTGGTTCGAGAACCACTGGCAATGTTTTCAACGACGCCACAGCCGACCGATACGAATTTTTCGAGTAATAACGATCTGTTTGACGTCAATTCCCAAAATCCCCTGTATTCGGCGATTGGTCCATTCTGGAACGACTTCGACTACACGGCGTTCCGTGGGTTCAGCTCGACTGGAACGCTCTGCGCGCAGTTCCTGGGGACGGACCATCTTGACAACAGCGGCAAGACCATGGTCGGCATTGCTCTGGCCAAGCCGCAATATCGCTTCGGTTTTTCACCACAAGGAATTGCCGGAGTTGTACCGGGCCGATCGAAGGAATTCGACGGACCAGCAACGACCGCGAACTACATCGGACGATATACGATGCAGGAATGTTCGGATCCGGATTTCCGGTATCCTCAGTCCACCACGACAGCAGGGAATATCCCCACAGACCCGGCACTGGCACTGACTCTCGACCCTATTGATGGGACCGTGACCGGGCCGGACGATTTCAGCCAGGGGCCGCGACGCGGCGAAGACCTGCTGTTGTCGAATGTTCATGAGTTTGACATCCAGGTCTGGGATACGAATTTCGGCGGCTTCGTGAACATCGCTGATCCCAGTCTGCCAGCCACCGCAGATTTTGCACAGGGCAAGCGGTCAGGTGCGGTCAGCAGCAGTTATGGACCTCGCATCGCTGAAAACGTCGCAACGAATGCGATCAATGCGGTCTTCGATACCTGGCATCCGCAGATCGGCATCGATTTCAATGGTGATGGTACGACTCCCGAGCCACCCCCGTTTCGTCCGATCCGGTACCGCCCAGCCTATTTGAGCGGTACGGAACTCACACGCCCCGCCTGGCAGGCCAACACGACCTATAACGTCGGCGACGAAGTCTTTCCCACCGCAGCACCCGCCGGAGCCCCATTCTTCTACCGCTGTATTGCGAGTGTTGCGCCAAATAAAAGTGGCGGTGGGGAGCCAAAATGGCCAAAAGCGGATGGCTTAACCATTGGTGATGTTTCGCTTGTTTGGCAGGCAGTAGAGAACCGCAAGCCGCTGCGGGCGATCAAGTTCGAGATTCGATTTGTGGATCCCTCGACACAGCAGATGAGACAACTGACCCTGATTCAATCGCTCGTCGATTGATTCGGAAGTAACAATAAACATGGACCGGACATGGTCCACTGAAATCAACAATTCGCGTCGGCTCCGATTTGTCATGACGGTCGGATCACACGAATTGTTCTTATAACGAACGGGTGGCAATGGCTGCCCCGAACCAATCCGCCTTTCAAGACCGCGGGCCGATCTGGTCGCGGGAAGAATCATTTCTCTGCGGGCTCAGGCCGACAGAAATCGAGGACAATCATGAAGCAGAAATCTCGCCGACGGCGATATCTCGCCAGGATGCACCAACGTCAGTTCATAAAGCAGACTCATCCCAAGGGATCGACGCTGCTGATCGTCATGGTCCTGATGGGGATGCTCTCGCTGCTGGGGGTGATCTTCTATGTCTTCGCTGCTCAGGAACGCGGCAACGCAGAGTACTACTCCGAAGCGTCCAAGGAAACGAGCGATCCGGGCCTGGATGCGGATGTGCTGTTTGACTGGGCTCTGGAGCAGATCATTGTCGGGACCGACCCACGGTTGAAAAACAGCGTTCTGTGGGGAAGTCGCCACTCGCTGCTGTCAAATGCCGTTGGATTCAGTACGCACAAACCTGATCCCAATATGCACCCATTTAACGGTGAAGGGATCAATGTTATCTACGATGCTGTCACCGGCAAACTGGGTGTCGATCAGAACCGGACCGGCCTGGTTGATGATCCGACCGTCAATGCAGGTGAAGCAGACAACCGTTTCTTGTTGAATTACGTCGATTCTCCCGCAGCGTCACCGACTCTGTTTGAACCCCAATTGACAAACGGAAGCTGGCCACAGACGGATGTCGGTTACACCTACCCGGACATCAACAACTCGTTCCTGTGTTACGTGGGTAAGGTTCGCGACAACAACGGTGTTGTCCACCAGGTCGTCAAACCTTCGTACATGGTGCCAGGATTGTTCCGCCCGACGGCGAGTAGCGCACCCAATGCGACCTGGTATAACGATCCCACGATGGCTCAACAGGTGATGCGTGGACACCCGAATCATTATTATGTTCCGCCAACGTCGTCACCTGCGAGTCCCGCGCCTCGTTACCTGACGAACGCTCAAGCCACATCGGTGATAGATCGGAAAGCGTCGTGTAGGG
>CAIWEX010000299.1 GCA_903911795.1 uncultured Schlesneria sp. | reverse complement strand
TTTCTTGCGGTCGGTTCCGCGTTCATTTGCCGCCCGCAGGTCGAGTGCGGGCAGAGCAAACGAAAGTCCGAGTGACGCGGCAGAGACTTTCAGGAAGTCGCGACGAGAAAATTGTGAGGTCATGATCTGCTAATGCCCCCAGTTGAATTCGGCGGAGTTGTACAGCGTCCAAAAGATATCCTCGACGGCGTTCTTGCGAGCATCGCCTTGCTTTCCTTCCAATTGCGGCTGAATCTGCACTCGTTCGTCACCTGTCGGATATCGAGTGAGGCAGACCAAGAAACAAAGTTCCAGGCAGCCTTCATCGGTCGGTGATATCGCCGCAATTCGCCCTGGGGCACTAAATGGGTTTCCTTCTGAACGATCTTTGGCAAATTCACCATTCATTCGCAAAAGTGCCTGAGGAATCGTCCCTGAATGCTCACCGAGTTCTGATTCCCCAAGGTCACCGTACTCCTTGACGAAGTTCAACTCTTGGAAAAATCGAAACGCCCGCCGCATCCAATGAGAATTCTGGTCGATTGTTTTGATCGACGACGCTTGCAGCATGGCACCGATCACTTGCTCGGGTCGCAATCGCGTCAGCGGGAACGCAGCCCAGTTCTGTTCGACACTTTCTGTCTGCGATTCAGATTCCAGCAGCGGATGTTCGGATGACAATCGGAAAGCATGACAGGCAGCAATCGTGGCGATCAATCGCTTCAAATCGCAGTGATGTTCGCGGAAATCGGCCCCCAGCACATCGAGCATGTCCGTCGTTTGCCGTCCGTTTCCGCTCGGGTTCGGGAGATCATCGACAGGATCAACCCACGGCTTTCCAAACATCAGCCCCCAGATGCGATTGACCGTCGCTCGTTCAAACTGGCGATTTTCCGGATGTGTGACCCATGTCGCCAATCGCTGCCGTTCTGTACCGTCTTCGGGGAACAGCTCAGAGTAAAACGGAACGGCGGGAGTGATTTCACGGTCCTTAAGCGTCTTGCGATCCTGGACCTTGTAGGGTTCCTTCTGATTGTCTTCGACCCCGACAGGCGAAATGCTGACTCGGTGATAGCAGGCGGCAATTCCTTCGAACTGGCTCTGCTTCCAGTCGGCGAACGGATGATCATGACACTGGGCACAATCAATTCTTTGTCCCAGAAATGCCCGCACGGTCCGCCCCGCCAGTTTGTTGACGTCAATTTTATCCTCATGAACAGCGGCCGTGATGAAGTTGACTTGGGGAACTCCGGTCCACAGGCCGCGATCCGCAATCATCTCGCGGACGACTTCGTCATATGGGCGATTGTTATGCAATTGCTCCGTGAGCCAACCCCAGAATCGATCTCGACGAAAAACCAGAAACTGCCCGTCGTCGGCTCCCACAAACACTCGTGCCAGGCGACGCGCAAAGTAATCTGCGAAGCGACGATCATTGAGAAGACGCTCGACCCAGCGTTCCATTCGTCTGGGCTGAAGATCCGATTCGAACAGGCGAATTTCTTCCAGGGACGGAACGGTCCCGTGTAAAACCTGAGACAGCCGACGAAGAACCGTCAGATCGTCGGCGGGGTTTGCTGGGGTGATTCCGGCATCAACCCACTTTTGAGCCAGAATGCGATCGACCTGCCCCACGATCGGGTCCGCTTCAGCCGTCACGCGCCCGGCAGCTTCTGGTCGCTCACGTGACACGTTTGTCCGTGCGGCTGCGGCGACCAAAGCAAAAATCCCCAGGACCACACTCAATGGTAAGACTGTTCGGGTGATGGGTCTGGACAATCGCGACATGCAAGATCCTCCAACAGCAATTCCTCAGCCCCAAGCAACGCCATCGATTGAGGAAATCTACCAGATGATACCTGCCACGACCGCAGCAAGTTTCAGTTTTGAAACCGAATCAAGTTCCAGGGATGGCTTGTGATCACACAGGCCTTTCCACCGAATCAGGTTGCGGGAGTGTTTTCGGCACGACAAATCGAAGAAAGTGCACGCTATATGTGCATGGATGCGCGCTGCGAGTGCATAAATTCGGTCCGCGATGATGAATTCTTGGAGATCCTGCAAAAAGACATTGTCGACATCTTGCTGCACGCAGCCGCGACGGGCTAGAATGCATAAAATACATGCATTCTTGCGGTGTGGGCAATGAGGCCTTCACTGGGGAAGGAGGAGATTCTGAAATGGCCGAGCGAGAGTTCACTTCATCGGGCCGACGGGATGCACCCATTTTGAGCGGTATGATCGGGGATGGCCCCGCCATGCAGGAAGTGTATCGCCTGACTCAGCAGGTTGCCGCGACAACTGCGACAGTGCTGCTATTGGGCGAGACGGGAACCGGCAAGGAACTTGTTGCTCGCGGGATTCACGAGCTGAGCCCTCGCGCCACCGGCCCGTTTATTCGTGTGAATTGCGGTGCACTCAGTGAAAGCCTGCTGGAAAGTGAGTTGTTTGGCCATGTGAAGGGAGCCTTCACCAGCGCTCACGAAAACCGGACCGGACGCTTTGAAGCCGCTCACGGCGGGACAATCTTCCTCGATGAAATCAATTCGATGAGCTATACGCTGCAGGTCAAACTGCTGCGAGTTCTTCAGGAACAGGAATTCGAGCGCGTCGGCGATACGAAGACAATTCGCGTCGACTGCCGGATTGTTGCCGCGACGAACCGCGATCTGCTTGATGAAATTGATGCCGGGCGGTTCCGCGAGGACTTGTATTACCGGTTAAACGTGGTTC
>CAIWEX010000298.1 GCA_903911795.1 uncultured Schlesneria sp. | reverse complement strand
GGTTGACGGGCATTGGGACGGACTTGAGTAAAACAAGTTCGACGGCAGGCCAGCGGAGCGCCGTCCAGCCGGCTATCGAGTCGCTGGTCACATTCCAATGATGTGGTAGCGGTTCACTCGACTTTGCTTCTTCGCCTCTGATAAATCGGTTGCAATCCAATAAAAGCGGTGATGAGTCTATAGACCATCGACGCGTCGCTTCTTCACGATTGCTGACTGACCGGAACGATAATAACGTTTCAAGAAACTGACGATTCAGGTCGGTACTGGCAATCGCAAGCCAATGAGCGGTTTCGTCGCTCAGTTGATGAGTCCGGCTCCAGTCGCGGACAACATCTGCGGACGCGCCCCCACCAATAACAATCAATCGATTTTTGTTAGAGAATTGATCAAGGACAGTCTGAAGCTTTTCAGCAAGTCCAGGCAACGTCAGAAGGCTGCCACCGAGCTTGAAGACGACCGTCATTTCTCATCACCGGACACGAGTGCGATTTGCAAATCCATTACGTTTGTGTGAGTTGGCCCCGTTTTAATCAAGCCACCCACCTGATCGAAAAACGAGTACGAATCATTAATCGCAAGAAACTCATTCGGTTGTAACCCACGTTCCCGGACGTTCTCCTGGATCGCCGCGTCATAAAATGCGCCGGCAGCGTCGGTTGGACCATCCTCGCCGTCAGTCCCTCCAGATAAGACGACGAAGCGTCGGATGTCTTCATTTGCCCAGCGATATCCCGCAGCCAAAGCCACTTCCTGGTTTCGGCCCCCCTTTCGAGGTCGATCGGTTGCGGCGAGTCTGACAACAGGTTCGCCTCCACCCAAAAAGCAAAGGCCTTTTCCCACGGCTTCGTGACGAGATGTCAGACAGATTTCTGCTAATTCGGCACCAATCTCGCTCGCAATGCCCTGACGATTCGTACCGAGGTTGCGTACTTCAAAGCCGAGTGATTGTGCATGGGATGCTGCTGCAACGAGCGCCGTTAGATTGTTCCCTATGATGCAGTTTCGACATTGAATTGTGGGAACATTTCGCGAGTCTGATCTTCGACTCTGATCTTCCAGTACCTTCCAGACTGAGTCCGGGACAGACGAATTGTGAGTTGTGCGGGTTGAGTATTTTTGAAGTACAGCAAAAGCATCGTTTGCGGTACCAGTGTCACAGACAGTCGGCCCCGACGCGATGATGTCCAGTGGATCGCCCGGGACGTCTGAAATGATCAACGCGATCATTCGCCCCGCCGAAGCCGCTCTTAGAAGTCCTCCCCCTTTAACGAGCGAGAGTCGTTTGCGAACGGAATTGAGTTCCTGAATCGTGGCTCCAGATCGCATGAGGCAACGAGTCACGTTGAGTTTGTCTTCCAGGCAGATTCCTGGAACTGGAGCGGGTAAGAGTGCACTGCCGCCGCCAGATATCAACACCAGGCACAAGTCGTTTTCATTGAGAGACGACACTAGTTCGAGTATGCGCTGGCAACCAAACACGCCATCAGAAGTTGGCTCATTCAATCCCGCCGGACGGGCAGCATGCAAATGAATCTGTTGCAAAGGTCGAATACAATCGGAAGGGACATTGACCCATCCAACAACCTT
>CAIWEX010000297.1 GCA_903911795.1 uncultured Schlesneria sp. | reverse complement strand
CGAACGCCTCGGAGTCACCTTCCCGACGCCAACCATCCCAACGGCAGACGAGAACGACGCTCTCGTCGGAGCTTATTTGGCTTGGTGCGTCCACCACCACCCATCGTCGGTCGAATTGGTCGGAGTTTCTCCGTGCATAGCCGAAGATGCGATCCGCGAAGGATTCATCCTTCATGCTGGCCCAAACCTTGGCATCGACCTGCCGGTCGCCGAATCGCCGGCCACGAAAATCAAAGAGGAGCGGCCTCGAAATTATGATTCGGAGGCCGCAAACGACTGGAACGACGACCATGTCTGCCTCCTGAAGCTGACTGACTATGGCGTAGTTCATGGTACGGAGCCCGAGAACGTATGGCTCGTTCCCGGCCAAAACTACACTGTCAGGACTGCACCGCCGCATACGCCGCTGGAAATCCGGCTTGTCCACGCACCCAAGTTTCCAGGCGGGCGAGCCTGGCGTGCTGAGCCTACCGCCCGCAAAGTGCTGAACGAACTTCACCTTCCGACGCCAGAACACCTGGACGGTAATAACGCAGTGACATTGCGGGTAACGTGTCCGTGAGATCGTTTGTTTTTTTTGCCCGTTGCTTATGGAAAGGACTCTCAAGATCGTTCCCTTCGAAAGGTATCTACCAACAGCAATTTCAACGGTAGATGCGCTGACCGGAGTGTTCCAGCACGCGTGGGTGCGTTGGAATTCAATAACTGTTTAGGGTAACTCGAACTCGACCAACTCTTGGGCTACCCAAGAGAAGCTGACGTCGAACTGCCGACATCGTTGCATCGTCTTGCCGTGTGTCTCGGTAAGTTGGTCGGTCTCCGCAAAGCACTTCTCTTCGGCCTTGCGGTCGGATCGGCCGTGATACACCCACTGCTCGAGGCTACAACCGTTCTCACGCGAAATCCAATGTCGACCAGGAATCCACTGCAGCGACGGTCACGACAGGGACGGGGAATCGGAAGTGCCTCTGATCACTTTCAGGATATCCACAATCAGATGTCGGATAGGCTCTGTCGCCGTTTCGTATTCTTTCTCAAGCAAAGTGATTCCCCCCCGAGCGTGAATCCCCAGCAACTCCCAATGGCTTATCGCCTCGAATCCAAATGAATCCCAATTGTCTCGAGGCACAAAGTCGTAAAGTGATTCTGGAGATCGAACAAGGCGGATACCGAGAGTATAGGCGGCGGCCCAATCACCGGTGATTTTTCCTATCGCTATACTCGCGGCTTGAGCCCGGCTGTCCTCGGTTGATGAGACGAACTCCCTGAGTAGTAGAACTGTCGAGTCGGCTTTCGGTCCGATTTGGCCGAGAATCTCGATCACAGAGTCGTGGAATACATCGTTGAGGTCCTGTAAGAACTGTATCAGGATCGGGAGCACGAAAGCATGTTCTTCGGCCGCGATGCTGGCGAGAGCCTTCGCCAGAGCAATCCGTACGAAGCCACCACGTCTCTCTAGAAGCTGTTTCAAGAGCGGAATGGCTGCGGCTGCCGCCGGCCCGAGGCTTTCTAAGCCGAACGCCGCCTGCTGCACCACCGATTCGTCCGCATCGTCAATCCCCACAATCAGGACTGGCAGG
>CAIWEX010000296.1 GCA_903911795.1 uncultured Schlesneria sp. | reverse complement strand
ATCTGGTCGACGAATTCACAGCCGCCGTAGTAGCGGCGTCCGGGATACCCTTCCGCATACTTGTTTGTCAGCACCGTTCCCGCCGCTTCCATGACTGCGGCGGAGGTGTAATTCTCGGAAGCGATCAATTCGAGACCGTCGTGCTGTCGGGTCCGTTCGAGTTGGATGGACTGCCAGAGAGCGGGATCGGCGGATTGCAGCGGGGACATTTCGTTAAAACTCCAGGTTCTCAATTTCAATCCGCAGTTTTGCGAATTAAATGCTCCGGCGGACGCAACTCCGCATTCGGAATTAACTTCGGATGGAAGTCCTTAACCGGCCCGGCACATGCCGGTGACCCGTTTAAGGATTCAACCGGACATTTTATACGGTCCGGCTCGTTGTGATTCGGTTTCAACCCGGAATCCTGACGCACACAGAGGGACAGAATCACGGGGGCATGTTTATAATCTCGCGCCTTGCGTCCCGCCACTCCCAGACACGCATCAGTGATGACTGACACGACTGTACCCCCCACCCCATTGCAAAGTTCACCGATCCTTCAGGGCGAACGAATCGCCTTTACAGGGACGCTCGCGTCGATGACTCACCGTCAGGCGATGGACCTCGTTGAGCGACATGGAGGCCAGGCGTCACAGCACGTCAGCCATCAGACAACCCTGCTGGTTGTCGGTGAAGAAGGCTGGCCACTCGAAGCCGATGGAAGAATCTCTGTCAAACTGGATCAGGCTCGCCAGCTTCATGACAAGGGGGAACCCGTTCGAATTGTCTCGGAGTCGGAATGGCTGACTCTGCTGAACGTGGAACCGCAAGAACGACGACAGCAGCAGTTGTACACGCCGGCGATGCTCAGCCAGTTGCTGAACATTTCTGTGCATGAGATTCGCCGCTGGGAACGAGCCGGCTTGATTCGCCCTGCGAAGAAAGTCTTTCGGCTGTCGTATTTTGATTTTCAGGAAGTGACAGGGGCCCGGCGGCTCTATGACCTGGCTCAATCCGGTGTCAAACTTGATGAACTGGTCACGGGACTGGAACGTCTGCGGACAATTCTTCCCAACGTCGATCGGCCACTGGCACAGCTTGAAGTTCTCGTTCGAGGGAGCCATCTAGTCTATCGAGATGCCGCTGGACTGGTAGAACCGACAACCGGGCAGCGAGTTTTTGATTTCGATCCCCCCTCCCCTTCGCCCGACCAACCGGCGACGATCTCGATTCATGCGCCGGACAGTCCGACTGAGGCTGGGGAAGGAAATTCGCTGAATCGACCGGAATGGACGGCGGCCGACTGGTTCCGCGAAGGATGTCGATTAGCCGAGGAAAATGAAGTCGACGCCGCGATTGAAGCCTTTCGACTGGCGCTGATCGATGATCCTCTGAATCCCGCTCACCATTTTCATCTGGGAGATGTGCTCTATCGCCAGGGTCATCCAGATGCGGCGATCGAGCGGTTCTACATGACCGTGGAACTGGACCACAATTTTCTGGAAGCTTGGACGCAACTTGGCTGTCTGCTGGATGAAACGGGACAAATCCGAGGTGCTTTGGAGGCCTTTCGAGTGGCCCTCGACCTGCACGCCGATTACCCGGATGCCCACTATCATCTGGCAGAATTGCTGGAAAGAACGGATCGAAAAGAAGAAGCGGCCGAACATTGGCGCTGCTACTTGAAATTCGACCAACGCGGTCCGTGGGCTGAAGTCGCCCGCCAACGGTTAGATTCTTTCAACTCGTGAATTACGAGTATGTTTCGGCGAGCGACCCGCGGGAGTTGCAGAACTCAAACGGTTGCTCGACCGTCGTTAAGTCTGGCGGAATACGATCGTCGGGCGATCAATGATGGGCAACGTCGGCAGCGCCCACACCCGATTGAGGATCATGGCTATCAGTCGTGTTTCTGACCATCCAGATGCAGACACCGGACATCAGGAAGAAGGAAATCAGGAACACGGCAGCCAGCAATTTACCGATGGCCTGACCTGCAGTCTGATCGTCGGCGACGAACATCTCCAGTTCGACTTTTTCGAACCGTTCACCGGTTTCTGGAACCGCATGGCCATGTTCTGCATGCCCGTGATCCGCCGTTGCTGCGCCGTGTGTATCCATGAACCAAGACTCTCCAGTGCCGAATGACCAATTCGCGAGACGATCATCCAATCATCCTCCGCGAACCCCATTCTGAACGGAACAAGCGTCGCTGTCGAGTCTTGATCAGTTCGGTTGGGACCGGAAGTGGAGCGTTTTCTAAGAAATGAGAATCTGGTGTCGGTCCAAAGGCGAATTCAAAATAAGACAGAATGCCGACGGCAGTAGATGACATGCCGTCGGCATCGACTTAAACCCTCCGCAAATATCAGGACGGCTTAGCACACAGAAACTTCAGCATATCATTGATCACGCTGGCCTTTTCGGCTGGAAGCAGGCTTTCCTGTTTGACCGCACCGTTTTGCTTGAATTCGGTGACGATTTTTTGCGAGGTCTCCAGATCGCGAACAAATTTCCACGTTCCCGTCACACCGGCATCCAATGATCCCTGATGAAGGATGAGTGCTACGGCTGCCTCACGCTGCTGTGGCTTCGCTGCGGGGATGTAATCGTCGTCCAAGGTTCCCCAATACGCCTCGCAGTCTTTGTAGACGGCGACCGGATCCTTTGAGGGGGCTGCCGCCATTTGCTTCTGCCACCGTGCAGCAACGAGACTTTCGAGCATTTTGCTGGCACCAGCTTTCCAGAAGCCTGTGACACCCGGAATAAAGTCGTCTCCCTTTTTCGTCTGGATATCCATAAAGAAACTGTAGGGATGATTCATCGCCACGACGGAAGTCGTGCATCCAGGCCTGATTTCAACTCGCTGAGGATCTTTGATTCCCCAAGTGTCTGCTGTCTGAACTGATGCCGGGAATCCTTTTTTATAGGACTTCCAGAATCTTTTGCGGGGATTCGCCCCGTAGACGACGATTGGCATCGTGAACCCGTCGCTGTTGGGTTCACCCAGCAGCAACTCGACCTGCGACTTCTGGTAATCAACGAAATCGTCGATCGGCATTCCTCCTCCTTTTGCCGATCCTTCTTCGTCTGACGCTCCAACCGGAACAGAGTCCATGACCGCTTCATAAAGCGCCACGTTCTCGGGCTTGACGCCATTCGCGACCAGCAACTCCTCCCAACGCTTGGGAACTGGATCATCGAGGTAATCACGATTCGTTTCGAGCAAGCGGATTGGCGGGTAATGAAAGAATTGAACGGAACGCTGATTGATCAGCGGCAGGCCGAGTGGCAAAAAGAATCGCCAATCGCCCACTCCCCGCGGGTCCCAGTGCTTCTTGGGCGACTTTGCACCCTTTGCCTTGGCCTTTTCGGCTCGCTTCACATCTTCCGCTTGGATCTCGACAATTCGCTTGAGCGCGGCACGTCCGTGGTCGAGAAACTTCGGCAATTGAACCTGATAGCCTTTCAGACTCTTGGGGCCTGAAAGATGCAGAGTGTAGCACTTGGATTTGACGACAACGTTGGCCGTTGCCGCTTTGTCCCCGCAAAAACCGTCATTCTTGAGTGTCTGAT
>CAIWEX010000295.1 GCA_903911795.1 uncultured Schlesneria sp. | reverse complement strand
GTCTCCGGCGGTGGTGTAGCGATGGCGCAGACTCTTTGCCATTGCTGTCAGGCAGATCTTTTCCAGTTCTCGGGGAATGATTGGATTGAGTTGCCGAGGTGGCTGCGGTTCGTCCTTCTGGACCTGCTGCAACAATTCGTCGACGCGGCGCGCCGTGAATGGCAAACGGCCAGTCAGCATCAGGTACATCATTACGCCGAGCGTATAGATGTCGGTTCGGCCATCGATCCGATGCCCTTCGCCGCGCGCTTGCTCAGGCGACATGTAGGCTGGCGTACCAGTGACTATACCACGTTCGTCCCCTGTCGATGACGAGTCGCTAATGGCCAATCCAAAATCGACCAGTACCGGATTGTCTCCGCCAGTCATAATGATGTTGGCCGGCTTCAAGTCGCGATGAACGATCCGGTTGGCATGAGCATGTGCCAGGGCGTCAGCGATCTTGATGCAAATCTGCACGGCCTGAGGCCACTCGATCCGGCGTCCCTTCAGCCAGTCATGCAGGTTGGGCCCTTCGAGGTAGTCAGAGACGATAAAGCATTGTTCTCCGTCAACGCTGATGTCGTAAACAGAGACGATGCCAGGATGCTTGAGTGCGGCGAGTTGCCGCGCCTCCAACAGGAATTGAGTTCGCGACTGGTCATCTCGCGCCGTGAATTTGGGAGCTTTGATGGCCACATGCCGGTTCAATTGCGGATCAAATCCGAGGTAGACTTTCCCGAACGCCCCCCTGCCCAGTTCACGACGGGCTTCATAACGACCAAAGCGGATTGCCTCAGTTCCACTGGCAGGAAATGAATCGACTACGTTCGGCGACACGCCGCGTGCGTCGTGTGACACGACCTCGAAAACGCTTTGCTGCCGATTTGTATCAGGCGAATTCGCAGGCGCCTCCGAATTTTCGAATATGATTGTATTCTGGAGCTGAACAGAATTGGAGTCGATCAGGCTGATGTCACTGGGGGGAGGGGCCGTATCAGCAGAATGTTGGCGTTCCCAGTGTTCAAGCACCAGTCGTCGCAATTCTGAAGATGCACCCACCATTCCCAAGTAAGTGCTGACATCATCAGCACTTTTCAGGTTTCGAATCGCATCGTAGATGTCATTTTCCGGCATGAGAACGACAACCAGATTCTTCAGCAATCTTCAGCAGCTTCGCGACGAGGCCTGAAGGGCTCGACGCTGCCGCCGCCAGGAACGTACCTCAAGTGGTACAACATCGCGTACAACGCCGACACTCTGAAGGACGCTCACGGAAACAGTGCCCCCGTGGGCTTAGACTTGGACGTATTTGTCACCGCCCCCCGCTTGATCAAGATGACCGAGTACAAGTTTCTTGGCGCGGATTACGGAATGGATATCCTCGTTCCGTTCCTGACAGAGGATCTCAAGGTTGCGGCAGCGGGAGTGAATCGGTCGCGGTCGGGCGTAGGAGACATCTACGTTGAGCCGTTGATGCTCGGTTGGCACTTCCAGCAATGGGATGCTGTGGCAGCGGCTGGGGTCTGGTGCCCGACCGGAGATTACAGTTCCACGAGCCCCCTGAATGTAGGCAAAGGATTCTGGACCGGCATGTTTACGCTGGGGGCGACGTACTACTTCGACGAAGACAAGACGTGGCACCTGTCAGCGCTGGGTCGTTACGAAGTGAATAGCACGAAGTATGATCGCGACATCCGCCCTGGCGATGACTTTCACATCGAATGGGGATTGGGGAAGACGATTGCCAAAAAATGGAATGTCGGGGTGACTGCTTACACGCAATGGCAGGTGACCAACGACAGTGGCTCGGCAGCGACATACGACACCAGTATTCATGACCGACTGTATTCCGTCGGCCCGGAAGTCAATTACTTCTACGAGCCGTTCAAGACAATCTTCTCGGTCCGCTACCAGAGAGAGTTCGGAGCGGTTGATCGCGTTGAAGGTAATAACACGGTCATTTCACTGACGAAGATTTTTTGACGGCGCTGATTTTTGACAATCGCGACGGGAGGGTGAGGCGGTGAGGCTCCCGCCGAACCGGAATTGGGGTTGGGCAACAATAAGCGATCGCGGCTCGGCGGGAGCCTCGCCGCCTCCCTTAACGATTTTCCGTGCGAGAGTACGTCAGGTCAAATTCGAATTCGAAACCAGGATCTCGTGACCCGCGCGATACGCGGCGTTGCCCCAATGGCAAAGTGCCCCGGAAGCGACTCCTGTTACCAGGTCTGCAGCGGGCGTTCGACGCGAGCGAATGCAGTCGGTGAAGTTGGTCAGGTGAGTCTTGAGCAGGTCTGATGCATCGGCCGCGATCACCTCGCCGTGGTCGTAGACCTTCCAACCGCCGCGATCAACGACCAGCGTGCCATTATCACCGTGGAATGCGACCCCGGAACTGCGGCCTTCCACCCCGTGTGACGACCAGAGTCGCTGTTCCCACAGGATTGATTTGCCCCCGAAATCGTACTGCACAGTCAGTGCATCCGGCGTTTCTTGATCGTCGTCGAACGAATATTTTCCACCGACAGACGAGACTCGCACGGGTGTCTCAACCTGTAGTCCCCAACGGGCCACGTCCAGCATGTGGACGCCCCAGTGAGCTAATTCTCCGCCACCATATTCCCAGAACCAGCGCCAATTGAAATGGAAGCGATTCGGCTGGAAAGGGCGCGCTGGCGCCGGGCCAAGCCACGCGGCGTAGTCGACATGGGCGGGAGCTTCAACGACCGCACGTCGTCCGATACTCTTGCGGCGATGAACGATCCAGGCCTTTGCAAATCGGACGTTTCCGAGTTTTCCGGATCGCAGAAACTGGATTGCCGACTGAAAATGAGTTCCGCTGCGCTGCTGAAGTCCGACCTGCACAATCCGCTGCGTCCGACTCACAACTTCAATCAGGGCAGAATCTTCTGTCAGAGAATGTGTCGCGGGGCTCTCCAGATAAATGTCCTTACCCGCCTGGCATGCGAGCGTCGCCATGGTGGCGTGCCAATGGTCTGGAGTCGCGATTACGACGGCATCAATCGCGGGATCATCGAGCAGATGCCGAAAGTCACGGACTGTCTTCGGTGGCATTTGTCCGGCATCGACCACTTCCCGGATGGCCGGGGCGAACTGGCTTTCGTCGACGTCGCATAACGTACGGATTTCTACGCCACTGATTTGTGCCAATTCATTGGCGATCAGGCGTCCCTGATTGCGAACTCCGATCACGCCGAATCCTAGCCGCTCATTGGGTGATTCTGCCGACTTGGCAGATGCCGCAGCGACACCTGTCAGACCGACGACACCGACAGCGACGCCAGCCGCCTGCTGGGCGCTGCGCCCGAGGAACTGGCGGCGACTCACTTCACGGCGTTTGAATTCGTCGGTGTTCATGGTTTGGAACTGGTGCGACTCGTCACGGTGTCTCAACGATATCTGCAATTCTGCGGTTTCGAAGCCCTGTTCGGAAGCGAAAAACCGCAAACACCCGAATTCGGCGGCGAAATCCGTGCCACAGGTGTCAAATCCTGTCCAGACAATCCGCCCATCGACCAATTTCGTCGATTTCTGCGTCGGACGGGTACTTCGCACCAAGCCCTGGGACCGTCGTCAATGAGACGGGGAATTTCAGTTTTCGCAGCGCTTCGACACTCCGTTTGACTCCGGTCATTGCCTTGTCGTCCGCTCCGCAGACAAAATGGAATTGCTGCCGGAAGTCAGGTTCGTGGTCGGCGACTGGACCACCAAGAGGTGCCCCCGTCAGAACCAGGCCACGGATGACTTCCCGCTGGCGGGTCGTCACCATACTGGCCATGCCCGCCCCTGTCCCGTGGGAATGAACAAAAATTCGCTGAGAGTCGATCGTGTATTTCTCTCGTATATGAGCGATCAGTCCTTCAATGAATTTTGATTCCCCGGGGACCCAGCGAGCGACCTGGTCTGATTTGGGGCCGACCAGAATGATTCCCCGGCGTTCACAGACGCTGGCCCACTGCTTGATCATCGTGGCTTCCATTGTGTCGCCACCCGGATGAATCCAGACCATCAACCCATATGCGGCGGCGGGGTTATACCCATCTGGAACATAAGCCCAATAGCTGTGATCATGTCCTGCCAGATCATCGGTAAATCGACCTGTTTTCGGGGCTGTCGGTTCTTTCGCATCTGCTGGCTTCTCTGCGTTTTTTTCTTCTTTTTCCCCAGCCTTCTTCTCTTCGACCTTCTTTTCTTCAACAGCAGGAGTGGCGGGTCGTTCGATCACTTCGCCGGATAATTCCGCGACAACTGTTTCTGGGAC
>CAIWEX010000294.1 GCA_903911795.1 uncultured Schlesneria sp. | reverse complement strand
GAAGAGCAGATCGCCCGCATTCGTTCCGGGCAAATGTACAACGACCTGACTGCTGAGCTGGTCGAGGCTCGTAAACAAACCGTTTTGCTGACAAACGAGTACAACGCGAGCTTTGGAGATGAGCCGCGTCGGCAATCGCTACTCCGCTCGCTTCTCGGGAGCGTGGGAAAGAACGCCTTCTTCGAGCCGACGTTCCGGTGCGAGTTTGGGTTCGGCATCAGGATCGGCGACAACTTCTACGCCAACTTCGACTGCGTGATGCTTGACGGCGGTGGGATCGAGATTGGGGACAATGTGCTCCTCGGCCCCCGGGTCGGCATCTACACGACCAACCACGCCATTGACCCCACGGAACGTATCCTCGGCGGGTGCTTCGCGAAGCCCGTCAGGATCGGCAACCGTGTCTGGATCGGAGGGGGAGTCCAAATCAACCAGGGCGTTAACATCGGTGACGGTGCGATCATCGGTTCCGGCAGTGTGGTAACGAAGGACATCCCGGCAAACGTCATCGCGGCAGGCGTTCCGTGCAAGGTCATCCGCTCGATCACCTCCGCGGACCGGACAGGATTTACACCTTGATGTCGATGTCCGAAGTTGCGGAGTTCGGGCTCATTTCAGGACACCATCCTTGTAAGACATCTCGAATGCCGCATCTTCACTCCACTCTTTCGAGGTGATTCGATGAACATGGGGTTCCGTGGTCTCGCCATCGCGTTTTGTTTCCTTTTATGCCCGGCTGCCTACGTGTTCTGGCCCGTCGTCCCAGTGGAAGCGGCAGAAACGAAAACGGACAAAGTCAAAGTGGCTGTGGCCGAACTGGACAAGTTGATCACACAGGCCATGGAGACCTCCGGTGTTCCTGGCCTCTCGATTGCGGTTGTGCACAAGGATCAGGTCGTATTTCTTAAGGGGTATGGTGTTCGAGAAGCGGGCAAGGAGGACAAAGTCGATCCCGATACGGTCTTTCAACTCGCTTCGCTCTCAAAACCCATCGCTTCGACCGTGCTCGCTTCAATGGTGAGTGATGGACTCATCAACTGGAATAGCCGGGTCATCGACCTCGACCCGGCATTTCGTCTGACAGATCCCTGGGTGACGCGTGAAGTCACACTTGGCGACTTACTCAGCCATCGAAGCGGCTTGCCGGCCTATGCGGGCGATGATCTGGCGGATCTCGGCTATGACCGCACCGAGGTGTTACATCGACTTCGGTATCTTAAACCGGCGAGTAGCTTACGCACCACGTATGCATATGCGACTTCCCTTTCACGGAAGCCGGTGTTGCCGGAGCTCGAGTAGCCGGGAAAGCGTGGGAGGATCTGGCGGAGGAGAGACTATACCGTCCTCTCGGAATGACTTCTACCAGTTCGCGGTTCGCTCATTTCAAGGCCGCGAAGAACCGCGCCCTTCCGCACGTGCGGGTCGATGGCAAGTGGGTTGCCAGCCCTGGCCATCCGCGCGATGCCTCCACACCAGCCGGCGGAGTCAACTCCACGGCGCGTGACATGGCGGCCTGGGTGAGGTTGCACCTGGCAGGGGGTGCGTGGGCTGGCAAACAATTGATCGCGACCAAAGCCCTGGAAGAAACACATACGCCGCTAATCGTCCGAGAAATCGATCCAGACACAAAAAGAGCGTCCTTATACGGGTTGGGCTGGGGCGTGAGTTACGACAACCAGGGCCGAGTCCTTTGGAAACATGACGGAGACTTTGGGGAAGGCGTCCGGAATCATGTGGCCCTGTTACCGGCAGAGGAGCTGGGTGTTGTGGTCCTCACCAATGGTTTTCCCACCGGGTTACCGGAAGGTACTGCGGAAACTCTGTTCGATCTGGTCCGAACGGGCAAACAGCAAAAAGACTGGTTCGCCACGTGGAATACCATCTGGACCAAGCGAGTCGAGCAGATGAACAAGCAGTTGCTCCCCGGTACGGCCAAGTACTCCCGGCCGCCCGCAAAACCGTCACCCCCCCTCGGCACGGAGACGTATGCCGGAACCTATGCCAACGAGTATTTCGGGG
>CAIWEX010000293.1 GCA_903911795.1 uncultured Schlesneria sp. | reverse complement strand
GAGTTCTGGAGTTCAACACCGACGAACATTCTGCTGCCAGGCAGATAGACCCAGTGATTGATGCCCGTCGTCGCTGTCTGGGTCGATTTTACAACTTGCCACATTTCGTTCATGAAGCGAAAGCCAACTTCGCCGTAGCACTCATTTTCGACAACGCCTCCGATACCACTCAAAAGGAATTGAATTGGCTCCTCAACGATCTCGATTTTCATCTGGTCTCTTTCGGCTCCACCCGGTGGTCACCAGGTTCGACGATTCGCAACTGGATTAAGACGATTTTCCTTGTCGGAAGCCTCAAGGCACATACAGATTCTCACGCGCGCCGTATCATAATCAAAGCGAGTCCCGTCAAAGAAAACACGAGGGAATCGTACTCTCAACAAGAATTGGTTTGAACATCATGCAAGCAGGCCACAACGGTCCATTGAACGGCCTTTCCGATTCCGACGTGGCTCTTCGGCTGCAACAGCATGGTTATAACGAACTTCCCTCTTCGAAAAGCCGCAGCATTTTTGCAACAGCATGGGAAGTGGTCCGGGAGCCCATGTTTCTGTTGCTGCTAGCCTGTGGCACGATTTACCTGGTTCTTGGTGACGTACAAGAGGCCCTGATGCTGCTCGGCTTTGTCTTTGTCGTGCTGGGGATTACGCTTTACCAGGAACGTAAGACCGAACGAGCACTCGAAGCTCTGCGTGACCTTTCCAGCCCACGTGCGCTCGTGATCAGGAATGGTGAACGACAACGTATCGCCGGTCGAGATGTCGTTCCCGACGATCTGGTGGTATTGGCCGAAGGGGATCGAGTCCCCGCTGACGCGGTCGTTCTGTCGTGTAATGGCCTTTCCACCGACGAATCTCTACTGACAGGCGAATCCGTCCCAGTCAGAAAGGTCGCTTGGGACGAACTGCGCGAGATGTCGCGACCAGGAGGTGAAGATTTGCCGTTTGTTTTCTCCGGTACGCTGGTCGTTCAAGGCCAGGGAATTGCCCAGGTCCGCGCCACAGGTATCCATACCGAAATGGGGAATATCGGCAAGGCGTTGCAATCGGTGCAGGTGGAAGGGACGCGATTGCAGACCGAAGTCGCGTTGCTCGTTCGGCGCGTGGCGATACTGGGGTTGGTGCTGTGCGTGATCGTGTTCGTGCTTTACGGGTTGACCCGTGGTAATTGGCTCCAGGGAATCCTGGCAGGGATCACACTGGCGATGGCAATGTTACCGGAAGAATTCCCGGTTGTTCTGACCATCTTTATGGCCTTGGGAGCCTGGCGTCTGGCAAAGATCAAAGTCCTTGCTCGCCGTGTACCAGTCATTGAAACTCTCGGCTCGGCGACTGTCCTGTGCGTCGATAAGACGGGCACACTCACGGTCAATCGGATGTCGATTCGCAAACTGGCGGTGAACGGAACGGTGCTGGATGTTGAAGAGCACGCCACCCAGGCTTTACCCGAGGAGTTCCACGAGATCGTGGAATTTGGCATCCTTGCGAGTCAGCGCGATCCCTTCGACCCGATGGAAAAGGCGTTTCACGATCTCGGTAACGCTCGACTCGCTCAAACCGAACATCTGCATGTCGACTGGACATTGGAACGAGGATATGCGTTATCGCCAGCTCTGCTGGCGATGTCCCACGTCTGGAAGTCACCGACTGGCAAGGATTTCGTTCTGGCAACCAAAGGTGCTCCGGAAGCGATCGCTGATTTGTGCCATCTGGACGCCGAACGCACGAAGGCGATCACGGATCAAGTCGCCGCGATGGCTGAGGAAGGTCTGCGAGTGCTGGGGGTCGCACGAGGTGTATTCGGGCAACAGGCGTTACCGGTTGAGCAGCACGACTTCACGTTCGAGTTCCTGGGACTCGTCGGTCTGGCGGATCCTGTACGACTGACAGTCCCAGCCGCCGTTAAAGAGTGCTACGCGGCGGGGATCCGGGTCGTGATGATTACCGGTGATCACCCGACTACGGCCAGAAGCATCGCGCTGCAGGCGGGTATCCAGCCTGTGAATGAGATTATTACCGGCCCCGAACTAGAGACGCTCGACGAAGCCGATTTGCAGGTTCGTGTGCGAACCATCAATGTGTTTGCCCGCATGGTCCCCGAGCAGAAGCTGCGGCTGGTGAATGCACTGAAGGCGAATGGAGAAGTCGTTGCCATGACAGGTGACGGCGTCAATGATGCACCTGCCCTCAAGGCGGCACACATCGGCATCGCGATGGGAGGCCGAGGGACAGACGTGGCCCGCGAAGCTGCTGCGCTGGTGCTGCTGGATGATGATTTTGCTTCCATCGTTCATTCGGTTCGTATGGGTCGACGGATTTACGACCACCTGCAAAAGGCAATGACTTATATCGTGGCGGTGCATGTCCCGATTGCCGGAATGTCGATCGTCCCCGTGTTACTGGGAGGGCCGATTGCCCTGATGCCAGTGCATATTCTGTTTCTCGAACTGGTGATCGACCCGTCATGTTCAGTGGTGTTTGAAGCGGAACCGGAAGATGCCGACGTGATGAGCCGTCCCCCTCGAAATCCAGCCTCGCCTCTATTTGGTCCAAGACTGATCGGACTGGGCCTACTCCAGGGTTTGAGTGGCCTGCTGATCGTCATGTCGATCTATCTTTCAGCATTGTGCGGCTGGCTCAATAAATCCGATGCCACCGCCTTGAGTTTCACGACACTCGTTGTCGCCAACCTGGGGCTGATCTTTGCGAACCGCTCATGGACCCGCACGATATGGGCCACTCTGCAAGTCCCAAACGCCGCGTTGTGGTGGGTCATGGGAGGGACTTCGTTCTTTCTCGGCCTGGCGCTCTACGTTCCTTTTTTGCGTGACCTGTTTCACTTCTCGACGCTGCATCTCAATGACCTGGCGCTCTGCCTGGCAGGTGGATTTGCGAGCGTGATCTGGTTCGAATGTTTGAAGCTTTTCCCGCAGAACCGGCAGACTTGAGTACAGGCACCTCATCGGGGCCGGTACTCATCAAGGTATTGCGGACGACGTTATTTTTCGATCGGTGTCATTGATTTGGGTGTGTGATGATTCGACTCGGTCTCTGCTGCATGTTCCGTGATGCGCCCATCAAATTTGTCACCACGACTGCAACTGCCATCAGCAAGATGAAGCGGCTCGATGCCTTGGCGAAATTGAGCCGCCTTTGCCTAACCAATGCCGACGCTCTACACACGGCTCTTCAGTTTTGTGCCGACAACGGCATCGGCTGTTTCCGGGTCAACAGCCAGATTCTACCGATCAAAACACACCCGACATGCGGGTACGCCGTGAATGATTTGCCGGACGGCGACGAAATCATTCGCCGCTTCCAGGAGTGCGGCCAATTCGCCAGAACGCATCAGCTGCGGACGTGTTTTCATCCCGATCAATTCGTGGTGATGAACTCACCGCGACTCGATGTGGTCGAGAAGTCTGTTTTGGAACTGGAATACCAAGGGCAAGTGGCGGAATGGATCGGAGCTGATGTGATCAACATTCACGGAGGCGGAGCCTATGGTGACAAACCCAAGGCGCTGGCAGAATTTGCCCGCAACCTCGAATTGCTTTCACCCCGAGTCCGCAGCCGATTGACTGTCGAAAACGACGATAAGACATATACGCCAGCCGACCTGTTGCCGATCTGTAACGCCACAGGAATCCCTCTCGTTTACGACGTACATCACCACCGCTGTCATCCCGACGCCCTGAGTGTCGAACAAGCCACGAAGAAGGCATTGGCCACCTGGGATCGTGAACCGATGTTTCATCTTTCCAGTCCAATGGACGGCTGGGATGGCAAGAAGCCTGAAAGGCACCATGACTTCATTGATGTGAGCGATTTCCCTGACTGCTGGCGGCGAAAGCAGATCACCGTCGAAGTCGAAGCCAAGGCCAAAGAAATCGCGGTCGAGAAATTGAGGATGGATCTGAACAATGGAAAACCTGAAAGCCGTTGGTTCGTCTATCTCTTGCGGTGTGCAGACGGCTCCCTTTACACGGGAATCAGCAACGATGTCCCTCGTCGGCTGAAGCAGCACAATGCCGGTACAGCCTCACGATACACCCGCAGCCGACTCCCCGCCGTTCTGGTGTATCAGGAAATTCAGGCCAGTCGCAGCCTGGCGCTCAAACGCGAATTAGCGATCAAAGCTTTATCAAAACAGGAAAAAGAGTTATTGATTCGGGACCCGAAGCCCACCGGCCCGCGTTCACATTGAGCTTTCGGCGTCTTGTCTGCGATCGAACCCGGTGCATTGCACAACCGGTTGGGGTGGATATTTGGCAAAGCGATCGTCGCTGACGGACTTCTGACACAACAGGAAGCGTGATCCCTTGCCGGTGACAACTTCCTTCAGGTGCCGACAGAATTCGCAAAGGCTGGGGAACATTGCAGAGCAGACCCGTAAGTAATGAAATTTTCCAATCTATTGCTCCATGGTACCAGGATTGAAGCTGTCGTTGGGGTTTTGGTACCACCCCAAAAATCGTGCCACCTCGGACGCCAACTTACGAAACGAGCTTTCTCACGGTTTCGGCGAGTTTCTTTCCGATTTGCCTGATGCTTGAATGTAACGTGGCATCTTTCAGCGATCCATCGCTGTCGAAGGCTTCGTGGGCTTTTGGAACAGCGATCTGCTCAGGCAGAACGATGACTCCAATGTTACCCAGGATGGCGCGCAAATGAACAAGCCCCCTGAGCCCCCCCAGCGCGCCTGGTGAAGCGCTGATGAGACTCACGACTTTTCCTTGAAACGCAGCCAGAGTGGATTCATTCGGGGCCGGACGGGAAACCCAATCGAGAGTATTCTTCAGTAGCGGAGTGATGGAACTATTGTATTCCGGGGACGCAATAATCAATCCCTGATGGTCTTTGAACAGCTGCTTCAGCAGCAGGACGTTGGCTGGCATCCCTTCGGCCTCGAGATCCTGGTCAAACAGTGGCAACGGATAGTCCTTCAGGTCGATGATCGTCACATCCGCACCTGCTTCTCGCGCCCCGTCGGCCGCGGCCTTTACGAGCTTCTTGTTGAACGAATCCTGGCGAGTGCTACCAGCGAAGGCCAGGAGTTTTGGAGATTGTGACATGGAGATGCCTTTCAAAGTCTGAGGGAAAGTCTGGGGCTGTTCGACGTCAAATCAAATCAAATAGCATGATCTCAGCAGATTGACTCGCTACGATTTCCAGTTGATTTTCTTGACTGATTGCCGCACCGTCGCTGGTTTCAAGCGGTTGCCCGTTGAGCATGACAGCTCCCTTGAGGACTTGCAGCCAGGCATGTCGTCCCGGCAGAAGACTGTGGTTGACTGAGTGGCCTTCGTCGAGGCTTGCCAGATAGATGCGAGCATCCTGATGAATCCGCAGTGATCCCTCTGCCGCATCCTGCGATGCGACCAGCCTCAGGCGATTGTACCGTTCGTGATCGGGAAATCGCTTCTGTTCGTAACTCGGCTGAATGCCAGCACTCTGAGGCAGCAGCCAGATCTGGTAGAGATGAACGGGTTCCGTTGGCGATGGATTGAATTCACTGTGACGTATGCCAGATCCGGCGGACATTCGCTGGAACTCACCGGGCCGCAATACTTCACCGTTTCCCATGCTGTCCTTGTGCTCCAAGGAACCTTCGAGCACATAGGTGATAATCTCCATGTCACGGTGACCGTGAGTTCCAAAACCCATTCCGGGCTGAATCCGGTCTTCATTCATGACACGCAACGAGCGAAACCCCATGTGCGCCGGGTCCTGATAGTCGGCAAATGAAAAGGTGTGGAATGCGTTCAGCCAGCCATGATCGGCGTGACCTCGTTCCCCCGACTTACGTTTCAGAATCATGATGAACTCCACAAGGTTCCTGGCGAATTTGAGGCTGTCATGCTGCGACCGGCCTGGTCGCTGCGAAAATACGTTACATGTAAACTATCGTCGTGTCAATCTTGTTTGTTGAGTGAGAGGTGGAATCTGGCTCGCGCTCGTCGGTCGTCTCCCCGGCCCCTTCCATTTGACTATCGCCAGAGATTTGGCGGCATCGACCGTCAAAATCGTTACAATCAACGAGGCTTATCACCGACGGCTTTTCTTGCAGTGATATGGAATGCTGGCCGGGCGGATGGTATGCCGATCTTGCTTCCGGTTGATGCGCGGAATTACCATCAATCGGCGGCACTTTCGACCGCGCAGAATCAGGGGAACAGTCGTGGGACGAATTCAACGAGCATTGGTATCCTTGGTCGCCGCCATTCCGGCGGGGTTCCTCGCTTTTTTGCTGGTCAACACGTTCTTGAACAGTGCTGACAAGCTCAATACGACCTTTCAGGTCGTCTGTGGCATCGTACTGGCGTGTGTTGTCGTGGTCATCCTGATGCCATTTGCCTTGCTGATTTTCGGCGGTCCGAAATCCAAATCGGACGACGATGAGACGTCAAAGGGCAAGTCCGATGACGAGGATGTCGAGACCATTGATGACGACGATGCGGCCGAAGCCGACGAAGACGTCGAGTCTGACGAGACACTCGGTTTTGATGACTCAGATGATGGCGACATCATGGCCGACAGCGACGATGAGATCGCAACGGGTTCGGGAAGTTCGCTCGATGAAATCGAAACCCTCGACTTCGAAGACGATGACGTAGAGGAAGAGGAAGAACCCGCTCCCAAGAAGCGGAAGAAATAGTCTCTTCGCGTCGTGTCAGCCGACGAGTTCCATTGCTCGCGACAGCAATTCGTGGCAGTCGAGCCATACCAGGCCGCATCCGACACACGAATCGATGACGATGAGGTTCGGGCCGTAACTGGGATGGGCCTGCATTGCCCTGCGACATTCTGGGCAATTAACTCGTTTCAGCCGACGTTCCTCGACTTGAAAGGCAGACTGTAATGCCGCCTCGCGGAATTCAGCGCGACGGTTACGAACGAACATCGCGAACACATTATTGTCGAGCAGCACTCCTTCGCATCCCGCGCAGTGTTCTCCTTTCAGTCCGTCGATGGCGGCCAGAGACAAACGGCGCCGGCAACAGGGGCAACACGATCTCCCCGGTTGATTCAGCGAAAGAATCTGTTCGCCAGATCCATCTGGAACATCAACAAAGCGATAAGCACGGCAGATTTCGCAGGCAACGATCGGGCTGATTCCATCCCAATCGAGCGGAACTTCACAATTATGGCAAATCATTGAGCCAGTTCCCAAAGGGGACGAAGGTGGGCTACTACCACCAAGTTAGCTCAAGATTTGATGCGATGAGGCAAATTTGCCTCACATTGTGATCAGGTCAGTCCGCGGATCGGCTCGCCGTAATAAATGTGATGGGGGCGCGCGAGGTCGTCGTACCAGGCCACTTCGCCAGGCAAACCGAGCGCCGAGTAAATTGTCGCGGCAAAGTTCTCGGGCGTTTGAGGATCTGCTGCGGGATAGGCACCGATCTTGTCCGACGATCCGATCACACGGCCGCCTGCAATCCCCCCCCCTGCCAGCCAGACTGTCTGAACGGCACCCCAGTGATCGCGGCCGGGAAGCTTGTAATGTTCCGGAAGCCCGAACACCTTGGGGGTTCGGCCGAATTCCCCTGCCATCACAATGAGCGTCTCGCCAAGCTGTCCGCTGGCTTCGAGGTCATCCAGCAAGGCTGACAAACATTGATCGGTGGGCGGAAACAGAAAATCCTTCAGGTTGGGAAAGGCGTTACCATGGGTATCCCAGGCTTCGTTATTACCCAGATTCACCTGGACCAGATTAACACCCGCTTCGACCAGCCGCCGGGCCATCAACATCGACCAGCCGAACGAATTCCGTCCGTAACGATCCAGCTCGGCGTCAGAAGCGGAAGTGACATCAAACGCGCGACGAACCTGTTGATCCGTTAACAACGAAATCGCCGACTGCCGATGCCGGTCGAATTTTTCGGTTGTTGCTGCGGCCTCTAATTGAGCTCGCTGGTGGTCGATCCCTTTCAGCAATTCCAGGCGATTTGCGAGTCTGCCTCGCGTGAGAGCCTCGGGAAGCGTCAGATTGGGGGCCTGAAACGCCAATGATTTCGTACGAACGCCCCCGCGCGCGTGATGAAATTCATAGTCGGGAAAGGCCCCATAAGTCTCGCTGTTAAAGGGGGAAGCATCAATGAACCACGGATCACGTCGCGGTCCCATTTCGCCAGCAAACTGTCCGGGGATGACGCGTCCGGTACGATGGATCAGGCGTTCGGGCAGGACGACTGCTGGGGGCAGATTGTTTCGGCGTTTCGTCAAATCTCCGGCTATTGCGGCAATCGAGGGCCAATCTCCCGGCATCGGTTTGTTGGCATTGAAGGTCGGCGGTGCAGTACTGCGGCCGGTCAGCATAATGTGATGACCGAGCGAATGGTCATTCGAGGGATGTGTTAACGAACGTACGAGCGACCACAGATGACTGCGCGCCGCGAGTTTCGGCAAGTGCTCACAGATTTCAAGACCAGGCGTCCGAGTGGCAATCGGCTGAAACTCGCCCCGGATATTATCGGGTGCCATCGGCTTCATGTCGAAGCTGTCGTGCTGCCCTAATCCCCCTGACAGAAAAACGTAAATCACCGAACGGGCTGAATAGGTTTTCGCCAGCGATTCTGCGGCGGCTTCGCGCAGTGCCGAAAGATGGTTTCCTCCCAACCCGAGTAATCCGACCGTTCCCGCCTGTATTGCGGTACGTCGAGAGAATCCAGGGTGAGCATACGGCACATTCATCGCAAGCTCCGGACCAGAACACAAACATCGGAAAACGTTGTTGTGTAGTAAGAGTACTCTCTGCCCGAGGGCCGTGCAAGACGAGTGGCCAACTATGAAACCCTCGTTACTGGGCCCCTGCATCGAGGGATGGCTGCGCCGTCTGTAACCTCGATTCGATCGTCGTTCGAATCTGGAAACGAAACACGGCCCTTGCGGGCCGTGTGATTGGTCATCTGATTGTCCCCGAGATCGAGACAGCTGGATTGTCCGAGTTAGAAGCGGAGTTCACCGCCAACGGTCAATCCCTGGATGATGGAATCGGTAAACGTGGGAGTGAAGAACCCTCCACCGTTTGCATTGACGTTGTAGCCGATCGAGTCATACGGGCGTGTCAGGGATCCGGCCCACATCACGTTGTATGCAGCAAACACGTGAGCATACTTTGCGACCGAGATGCGGGTGTAAAGCTTCAGGTCTGCGACCGGGCTGAAAATCGTCGCCTTCTTTGAGTTGTTGGTGTTCGTTCCGTCGAACGGAGCATTGATTGAAGTCACGGTTGCCGAGTACGAATTCAACCCCAGCATGATCTTGGGTTCCGCACCGAAGGTGACTTTCGAGATGGACAATTCTGAGCGAACACCAAACTGTGGCCCGTAGGAATTGTTGTTGCTGGACGAGTAGATGGCACGGGGGTTTGGGGTCAGTGTCACGTTCCCCAGATTGTCGGTAACGGCAACTTCATACACCCCACCCTGCGACAATGATTCACGGTAGTTCAAGTAACGGAAGCCGAGCAACGGGCTGATGGTGAGCAGGTCGCCCGTACCACTGTTTGGTGCGTCCATGATGTAGTTTGCTTCTGATCCCCAGATACTCGTTTTCATCACGGCCTGGTAGCTGTCGGTAAAGAGCAGGACGTTCTGATTCCCTGGAACGTTGATCGGTTCTCCAATAAACACCGCCGGAACTGCTAAGGCCCCCGTCACGGCATTGGGAGGAACTTCCTGAGTGATCATTGACGTTCCATCGTAGGTATTCTTGTGAGTTCCCAAGATGAATGCTGACATTTCGAAATTCCCCGGTCCGATGGGCAACCCAAACGTGCCACGGTATCCCGGAACATTCGAAATGTTGAAGTCTCCCAATGTCGGTTGAACGACAGCGGCGACGACAGTTCCAATGGGATTCTGGAGCCCGAAGGTGGTCGGTGGAAGCAACGGTGGGTTCTGCTGGAGCACCGTCGACGTGGTATAGCCACCCGCCGGTGTGGCTCCGAGAACTACGTCACCTGGTTTGCTGGCCGCCCACAGCAGGAATTCGCCACGGTAATAAGAATGGCGAAACACATTCTTAAGTGCAGTTTCAAACGCCGAGTCCTCGTGGCGAAACCCGAGATCGTCCGGCAATTGCTCGTAGATCATCGGTGGCGCAGCGGGTGGTGCTGGATACCCCGAATAGGGGGCTCCCTGCGGAGGGGCTTGCCAGTTGCCTGGTGGCCCACCATTGCCATACCCGCCTTGAGCCCAGCAAATCCCTGGGATCAGGGCTGCCAGCACGAAGAGCGAACCAAGCGTCATTCGCTCGGACATGTTCGCGTTCCTGGGAAGTTGTAAGAAATTCGTAGCATTCAACAGTAGATTCTCGGTCGGATCGGTAGCCGGGAAACGGCCGACCGCGCCGACTTTGACGGTTGTACTATCAGTATCGGTCGTAACGAGAGTATCTCTTGGGGAAAATCTGACAATCAGAGATGCTTCCTGCGTTTGCTCAATGAGTTTTGGCGTCGGCGCGTCCCCTGTCAGGGCCGAATCGCTCGTCAGG
>CAIWEX010000292.1 GCA_903911795.1 uncultured Schlesneria sp. | reverse complement strand
CGCACGGTGAGCGAACTGCCTGGAGAAATCCCCTGAACTGGCCGACGGGAATCTGGGTCCTCATTGCTGGTTCTCTCGTCATGTCGCTGCCATTCATGATCCGAACGGCGATGCTCTATGGCATTTCGGATATGCCAGAGCCGTTTGACGTCGTTGAGTTTACAAAATGGGACGTCCCTGAAGAGGACAATGCATTTACGGATTACCGTCTGGCCGTAGAGATGAAGTCGAAACTTGGCACCATCGACATTCCGTGGTCCGTAGAACAAGCGATGAATCGTCCTTGGCCCGAGTCTGAAGAAGCACTTTCTGACGACACACTTCTCGCGTGGATGCAGGTTCACCGTGAATCACTGGAGGTCTGGCGTCGCGGTACAGCCCAGCAAAAGGCAAGGTACATGTCACCGCTTCGCATGTCGTCGACCACACCGTTACACGTCATTCAGGAGCAGTTAAATTTCGCATTATTGGCCGCAATTGAAGTGCGCCGCTGCCTGAAAAAGAACGAATTGGATGAGGCTTTTCGATGGGGCCTCGCAATTCTTCGCGCAGGGGGGCATACAACATTTCGTGGAAATCTCATTCAGGGAATTGTCGGAAGCGCGCTCCATGAAATGGCCGCAATCAGTATTCAAAAATGGGCAGAACATCCTGAAGTGACGTCGGCCCAACTGATGTCCGCGCTTGCGACAATTCGACAGGACGAATTGCTGTATGAATCGGCGTCAAATATCCTGAAAGCGGAGTACCTGTCTGTTCAAAATACCTTGACGTCCGGAGAATGGCGGGAAACCCCGAGCCCGTCGGGAGGACCGAAGTCAGGATTCACGTCGGCGGCCATGTATTTCGCGATGTGGGTCATGGGTGAACCGGACGTGACGCGGCGGCTTTATCGACAGATGATCGCCAATTACCTGCGTGAAATCGACAAGCCGATCAGCAGGCGGACCGAACGGGTCGGGTCATCGGAACTCAATCTGTTTGAGACGGACCCCGCATTCCCGCTGCTCTTGGGTCAAATGAAGCCACGGGAAATTGATTTGCAGTCGAAGCGATCGTTTATGGTGAAGCAACTCATGCCCGCTACGAAAAATATTGATATTGATGAGGTCATCCTGCGGCGGCGTGTTCGCCAGTCAGTTCTCGAAACACTACTGGCAGTTAAGGCCTATCAGCATGACAACTGCGAATTTCCCGCAGAAATTGCAGATATCACACCAAAGTATCTCGACCGAATCCCTCAGGATGACTTTCATCAAATGGGAGGCACGTTGCGATATTTTCGCGACCCGTGTCAAAGAGCAGCCGTTTGGAGTGTCGGCCCAGACGGTATCGATGAACAGGGCCGAGTTCTCGCAGCGTCGCCACCCAACTTCGCTTCTGAGAAGACTCGGCTATCGGATTTCATTCGTAGAAAGGCACAATCACCTGATATCGGATTCTGGTTCAGGTGAAGGTCCAACAACGAAACGTCACATGACCCCAGCGATCGGGTCTGCATGGTGGTCGAAGTAAACGGGCCGATTGGCCGATGTGTACAGTGGCTTCGTCCGGTCGATCCCGAGCTTCTCGTAAATCGTACTGGCATACTCTTCGGGAGTATGGGGCGAGTCGAGCACATATCCGCCATCGTCGTCCGTCTTGCCGATCACGACACCACCGGGGACGCCTGCCCCTGCGAATACGATTGAGTAGGCATCGGTCCAGTGATCACGTCCCTGAAATCCATTCAAGCGTGGTGTCCGTCCAAATTCCGTGATGAAGCAGACGAGTGTTTCTGCCAGCAGGCCGCGCTGGTCCATATCTTCAATCAAGCCAGCAAAGGCATGATCGGTGCTTCCCATCATGACCCAATGTCCGATCCCGTAGCGTCCCTCGCCCCCCGCCTTGTTGCGAATCGTGCCACACGAACCCGGCGTATAAATCAGATCGTGATGATCCCAGTTCAAGAGAAAGCCGCCAGGGACGTCATTCGAAAATGGCCAGATGACGTCGACGGTGACAAATCGCACTCCAGCTTCAATCAGTTTTCGACCTGCCAGGTAACAGGCCCCTCGATGCCCGCGACCATACAGATCACGAGTCGCCTGCGTTTCGGTCTTCAAATCGAAAGCACTGGCCACTCGAGAGCTGGTCAACGTATCGAAGGCCTGTGAATAGAACCGGTCCATCCCCTCAACGTCGTGACCTTCGTTGAATCGCGCATCGAGGCTGCTGAGCATCTGCCGACGACCATCCAGACGACGTGCAACGTTTTCGTTTCGGGGCAGCAGATCCGCGACCTTCCAGTCAGGAGACGAAACGTCGCGTCCACCGGTCTTGAAGACGCGCGATGCCGCGGGCAAAAATCCCGTCCGAGCCGAAGCGTTCTGTTCGCTGTTGCCGGGGACCATGATGTACGGCGGAAGATCGCGACATTCGGTCCCCATGATCTTCGTGGCGATACAACCGATGTCCGGCATTTCCAGCGGGCTGTTGGGGTGCGAACCCGACAGCATGTATTGAGTCCCATCAGGGTGTCCGTTGGCACCCGATTTGGGATGCCGCATCGAACGGACTACCGTCAGCTTGTCAGCGACGCGGGACGTGTGCGCCAGCAACTCGGTGAACTGTACTCCGGGTGCAGATGTCGAAATCGGTTTGAAAGGGCTGCGATGGTCAACCGGAGCCAGTGGCTTCGGGTCCCAGGTGTCCATCTGGGACATTCCACCCTGCTCCAGGATCACCAGGACATTTTTCGCAGCAGGTTTCACACCACTGGATGCCGCTTGAGCCTGCAGGGCCAGCCATTGGGGGAGCGATAATCCCAGCACGCCGACCGATCCGACCCGCAAAGCTTTCCGACGTGACATCGAACCGAACAGGGAAGATTCATTCATGGAAGAACTCTCGGCGGCGATTCGGGCAGGTAGTCTGACAACATCTCATCGGCAGAATTTGCGGTCGGGTCCAGTAGGTTAACCGTTTGAGGTAATCCGTGGGAAGTTCGGGTTTGCAAATTGTCAGGGCAATCGTGTCTCACAAATTCGTCTGTGACTCCCGGACACTCCGCTCGCCAATACCTGTATTCCAGTTCCGCGGCGTACCCATTGGCATTCGACTTGCCTATAATCGGACCGATTGTTTACCCGTACCCGGATCTTGCCTTAGAGAGCCCGTGTTGCGATGGCTTCCGAAATCGCCCAGCCCGAAACAACTGACGCCAAATCCGTTGGAATCGTCCAGACCCAATATGTGACTTTGTTTGAGCCTCCCCATCCACTCACTCTGGAAGGAGGCCAACAACTTGGCCCAATTACCGTCGCCTACGAAACATACGGCGAATTAACTCCGGAACGCGACAACGCCATTTACGTCTGCCATGCATTGACCGGCGACGCCCACGTGGCGGGTAAACACAGCGTCGACAGTCGCAAATTTGGCTGGTGGGACGGACTGGTCGGGCCCGGCAAAGCACTCGATACGAATCGCTATTTTGTGATCTGTGCGAATGTCCTGGGGGGATGTCAGGGGACGACCGGGCCGAGTTGTCGGAACCCCGCGACCGGCCAACCGTACGGTCTGCGGTTCCCGTTCATCACCGTCGGTGACATGGTCGAAGTCCACGCGGCTCTTGTGCGGCACCTGGGGATTGAAACGCTGCTGGGAATCGTCGGAGGAAGCCTGGGCGGGATGCAGGTGCTCGACTGGGTCGCCCGTTATCCCGAAATGGCCCGCAGCGCGATCTGCCTGGCATCGGCGGCGAAACTTTCGGCACAGGGAATTGCCTTCAATGCCGTCGGGCGCCGGGCGATTACCGCTGATCCGCAGTATCAGAATGGTGACTATTACGGGGATGAACCCGCCAAATACGGTGAAGTCGGCCCCCGGTTCGGGCTGGCCCTGGCGCGCATGGTGGCTCACATCACCTATCTTTCGGAAGCCTCGATCGAACGCAAGTTCGGCCGAGACCTGCAGCATAGCGACCACCTGGCCTATGACCTGCAGCGCGAAACCGAATTCAAAATCGAAAGTTACCTGCATTATCAGGGAAAGCGATTCATCGAACGGTTCGATGCCAACAGCTACCTGTACCTGACGCGGGCGATGGACTACTTCGATCTGACTCAGCGTTACGGCTCACTGCAGAAAGCCCTCGGTCGAACAAACGCCCGGTTTCTGATTACGTCGTATCACACCGACTGGTTGTTTCCATCGAGTCAAAGTAAAGAGATCGTGACAGCACTGGTCGAGACTCGCCGTCACGTGACGTATCTGGAACTGGAAAGCGTTTTTGGACACGATTCATTTCTGATTGAGATTGAGCAATTGGAAGAACTGGTGACTCCGCTGTTGCTGGAAACGTACCGCAGAATTCGTGATGTTTGATGAAAGATATTGCCAGCTAATCAGTCGATGGGTGCTGACCCACGGTTAGAACCGGACGCTAGCGCGTTCCGGCTGGTTTGTCCAACTCGAAGAATACGTCGTGACGCAACTGTTCCTGTTTTGATTGTTCTGTCTTTTCCTGACGAATAGATGCCATGCCTTACGGTGTTCCTGATCCAACTGCTGCGTTAACCGACCGATTGATCATGGATCAGATCGGCCGAGGAAGTCGTGTCCTGGACCTTGGTTGCGGTGACGGACGATTGCTCTGTCGTCTGCGCGACGAAGTCGAATGCTCTGTCCAGGGAATCGAACTGGATCATCGTGGGGTTGTGGAATCGATCACCAAAGGGATGCCCGTCATCCAGGCGGACCTGGACGAAGGTCTGGACGAAATCCCGGAACATTCCTTCGACTTCGCAGTCCTGAGTCAGACCCTGCAGCAAGTTCGACATCCTCAAAACCTGCTGCAACGGATGTTGCGTGTCGCCACGCGTGCGGTCGTGCTCGTTCCGAACTACGGCCACTGGAGAATCCGAGTACAGATCCTGCTTCATGGACGGGCTCCCGTGACAGGTTCATTGCCCTATGACTGGTACAACACGCCGAATTTGCACTTCATGTCGATGCTCGACTTCCGCGACCTGTGTCAGCAGATGAAGATCCGCATCGTCAGGGAAATCCCGATTATTCATGGTCAGGCGGCAATTGGTGCTTGGGGCGCCAACGTCCGTGCTGACAGCGCTTTGTATGTTCTGGAACGCCAGGAGTGAATCGAATACGGCGTGATGCTGAATCTGGCCGTCAGCGCCGGCAACATGGCCCGCGAAACTGTTGATTGAACAATTCGAAAAGGAGAACTCGAAATGCACCGATTGCTTTCCCTTGTGTTGTTGTGTGGGCTGGTCTCTCCCAGTTTGGCGGCTGATCCCAAGCCCGGGAAAACAGACCGAGCGGCTCTGGAAAAGGAATTTGCTGAAAAGCTGTCCGGGGCCACTCTGGTCGGCACCTTCACCACGGACGGTAAGGAAGGTGCTAAACCCGACCGCTACAAAATCGTTTCCGCAGAAAAAGTGAGTGAGACAGCGTGGGTGATTACAGCGACGATGAAAGTGGGTGGCGAAGACGTCAACATTCCGATGTCGATCCCCGTCTTCTGGGCTGATGACACCCCCGTACTCTCGCTGACCAACATGACCATTCCCGGTGTCGGCACGTTCACATCGCGAGTCATGTTTTATGGAGACCGCTACGCAGGGACCTGGCAACATGGCGACCACGGCGGCACATTCGCGGGTCTGATTGAAAAGGCCAAGCCAAAAGACAAGAAGTAGTTTCGGGATGCGACAAAATCAGAAGAATAATTGATGGCCATCCTTCAAATCCAGGTAACGAGTCATACGGATTTCTATGTGTAAGGCGAGCCAATGCTTTCGGTCATCCGTGAAGCATGCAGCGAGCTTCCGACATTTCGCGCCGATTCCACGCAGTGGGTGCGTTGCGCCTACCACGAAGTCACTCACCCTGAATTTGGACGGCTGGATGCGAACGCGTTGGAACGG
This sequence comes from uncultured Schlesneria sp., assembly GCA_903911795.1. GTDB lineage: Bacteria > Planctomycetota > Planctomycetia > Planctomycetales > Planctomycetaceae > Schlesneria. The sequence continues at coordinate 6,792 of CAIWEX010000292.1, read as the reverse complement.
TATCGTTCCTTGATCGCTCTTCAGTATAAACACATTCCCAACGATGATTGCTCGCGCAGCATTCATCTTTGCCTGTTCATGTGACACTGGCCGCCGAAGCCGCTGCAGTACTTGACGATGCTGTTCAAGCAAAATACTTTCAAGCGGCCGCTCAAGCAGAGCAGGCACGTATTGATGAAATGCTGACGTCGCCGTGACATCCTTAGGCTGGTCGTTTGTGGTAGTTTGTATCGCATTCGCGTGCCAGATGGATCCACATAGGTGATTGCCAGTACCTGCCGTTGACCGATTCATTGCGACTTGCCCTCTTCACGATTCTTAATTCGGATTTAAGTATGGTCCGCCGATTTCGAACTATCCTTGGCATTATTCTCGCCATGTTCACTCTGTCGTTTGCTACAGCGGATGAACGGACCGAGCCTGCGAGAATTGAAAGCGAATGGCCACAATTCCGAGGCCCAAGAGGAGATGGAACGTGGCATGGGCCCGCAGTTCCAGAGAAATGGCCTTCCAGTGGCTTGAAGCAGGTCTGGAAGAAATCAATCGGCGGTGGCTACGCTGGCGTGAGTGTCGCCAGAGGTCGTGTCTTCACGATGGATCGCCAGACGAACCCGGAAGTGGAACGAGTTCTCTGTTTTGACGCTACGACAGGGGAATCGCTCTGGGAACATACCTACCCCGTGATCTACGGGAAGCTGGATTACGGAAATGGGCCTCGCGCAGCACCAACGATTGATGGCGGCCAAGTCTACACTGTCGGTGCAATGGGAGATCTTCGCTGTCTTGATGCCAAGACTGGCAAAGCGATCTGGAGCAAGAACTATCTGACTGACTTCGCGGGGCGGTTGCCGAATTGGGGTTATGCAGCGTCGCCGCTGATCTATGGCGATTGGGTGATCCTGCAGCCAGGAGGTGAAAAATCGAGTGTCATCGCAATCGAGCGAATGACAGGCCGGGAGATCTGGCGAAGTCTGGGAGACGAAGCAGGCTACTGTACACCCTTGATTCATCATGCGCATGGGCAGGATGAACTTGTCTGCTGGACACCCAGTCACATCCGTTCATTGGAGGCTCGCACAGGCAAGCCCCTGTGGGCATTCCCGTATGAAATCACCTATGGCGTCTCGATCGCCAAGCCGATCCTGCAGGAGAACATAGTATTCGTCGCTGGGTACTGGCATGGTTCCAAAGCCATTCAGCTTGGCGAAACCCCGACCGGTGCGACGATGGCCTGGGAGGAAAACAAGTACTTGCGCGGTCTGATGTCGCAACCCCTGTATCGTGACAAACATGTCTATTTGCTGGATAAGCAGTATGGCCTCACCTGTTTCGAACTGCGAACGGGCAAGAAACTCTGGGACGACAAGAACCAGATGACTCCTCGCGGTCGAAATCCGCATGCCTCGCTCGTCTGGCTGGGAAATTCCGACCGCGCCATCATCCTGAATGAGGAGGGAGACTTGATCCTCGCTCGCCTGACTCCTGAGGGATATCACGAGCAAAGCCGAACGCGGATTACCGATTTCACCTGGGCTCATCCAGCCTTTGCCGGAACGCACGTCTACGCAAGAACCGATAAGGAACTGGTCTGCGTCTCGCTGGTCGATCCGAAATAGATGCACGCCTCATTCTGTTCATGTGTGGCCGGTAGGTTGAGTTGCTACGGTCATTCCGTTCGCACTCCGTGTATCTTGCAAGTCGTTGCTACCACCCGGTCAAGCCGGGTGGAGTGCTCGTTGAGACGAGTCTGTCGTGGTAGCTTGAAGTTGCAGGTCCCTCTGGGGCAAGCCCAGAGGAAACCAATGCTACTGCCGTATCCAGAAGAGATTTCCGAAACGCTCGCCCAGATCGCTCGGGCAGAATCACAACCGATCAGCCATCAGCGAAGCGTTATTACGTCCTGCCACGCTCTGGCGCTTACGCGCTGACTGCCGCAGCACTGGTGTTCATCGCGGTAGGCAGGTCAATATGTTGCAGGCCCGGAACGACTTCTTTGGCCAGAACGACCATGTGCGGGTGACACGTGAAGAACAGGATCTGAACCGATTTGGCAACTTCGGCCAGCGTGGCCAGTGTCTGGCGAACTCGGCCATCGTCAAAGTTGACCAGCACATCATCCATGACGATCGGTAACGGCTCGTTCTGTCGACAATAGTGCAGCACGTACGCCAGGCGGATCGCCAGGTAAAGCTGTTCGCGAGTTCCTGAACTCAACTGGTCCGGTGTCCGCTCGACCCCATCGAAGCGTCGCACGAGTATCCCTTGCGTTGTGCCAGTGGTGCGATCGAATTCAACGTATTTCCCAGATGTCATTTGCGACATCAGCCGCGAAACGGTGGCGACCATTTCCGGCTGGTTTTCACGTTCAAACCGGCGGACAGCTTCGCTCAACAAGTGCTTCGCAAACACGAGTGGGACGTACCGGTCGACATCTGCGGCCAGATGAGATCGCTTGCGGGATAACTCATCGGTCAGGATCGCGGCATCGCCGGAACCGTCGAGACGGGCGAGTTCGCTCCGTTTCACCGCTGCTGCTCCGTCAGCCTCTCGCTTCTGTTGTTCGACAAGGTGCAGTTGCTCGGCCAGGTCCCGGCGCTGCCCTTCCAGAATGTCGGGCTGCAACTGATTCAGCATCCGTTCAAACTCTTCGCGATCTTCGCCCGCCCGGATCAAATCGATTTCGTGCGTCCGTTGTTCCAGGTCGATGTCGAGTTGGCTGATCTTCTCAGATCGAGCAACGACTTCGAAGAATTCGGCCTCGGAACTCGCTTCGGCCGCCGAGAACAAATCCGTTCGTTCCGTGATCAATTGAGTCCGGCGATCTTCGATCAACGTTCTCTGGTCGCGAGCCGCGTCACGCTGTTTGCCGAGTTGGTCGTATTGCTTCTGAGCTTCCGACGCATGTTCCAGTTGGTCTGACAACTTTTCGGCAGCCAGTTCCGGCGGGTCACGCAGCAGATCCGCCGCGAGTGCTTCACAAAGCGGGGTGACTCGAGCTGCAAACTCATCCAGACGAGCCTGCATCGCCGCCAGGCGGTCTTCTTCCTGCGGAAGACTGTCGAGTTTGATGCGAGTGGCCAACAGTCGACCGATCACGGTTCGCGTCAACTCCGTATCCAGATCGGCTGGCAGGCGCAACTGACTCAGGACCCCCTTCCACGCATCGTGCCACGCGGATTGACGCCCAGAAAGTGCCAGTAACTCGGCATCGCACTCTTCGATCTGAGGTTCCAGCCGCTTAATATCACGCTTCAGTTCCCGGCTACGGCTCTGCTGTTCTTTCGCGTCATCGACAGCTTCGTGTGCGGTAACCAGCAGCACGGGGATTTCTGCTGTCGATTCGCAAGCCGATCGAAGACGGGTTTCAAACGTCTGGATCTGCTGTCGCAACAGATCCGATTCCGCAACGATTTCTTCGCGCTTGGCAACGGTTTCACAAACGGTTTCGTGATCGCTGACCCATGGACGCATCGCATCCGGGTCGAGCGGTACAAACCCGCAAGCCTGCCAGACACCAATCCAGCGAGATTGCAGATCGGCCTGCTGCTGAGTCAACAGTGCCGCTCGTTCCTGTTTTTGCGTGATGCGAGCGGTGAGCAAATCTCGCTGACGACCAAGCTCTTCACGGCGCACGACTGCATCGGCGTTGGCATAAATCCGGTCGGCAATTTCGTCAGCTTCGCGGACCGCTTGCTCATACGATTTTCCGAGTGCCCCCGAATCGACACCGAACCAGGACGTTTCGTGTTCTTCAATAAGACGCCGTCGGATCTTGCTCCAACTGGCATCGCGACGCTGTCGAGCCGCATCTCGCTCGCTCAGGCTGGGGACAACACCCCGTGCGACGACTTCATCCAGCTTTTCCTGGACATCGCGCAGTTCATTGTCGTCCTGCAGGATGGAATCCCGTAAAGCTCGAAGCTGCTCCTGCAAGTCCGCAAAATCCGTTTCGAACTGCTTGATCGTCCCGATGCGAGGGACCGGCAACTCGTGAGGGTTCTGGAAACCGGCGGGCATAGGCGGAGTCAACTTTTTCAATTGCGTTGCAAGCTGACGTTCAACGCGAGTCGCTTCGATGGTTCGCTTGTCGAGGACTTTCCGATCGCTACTGTAACTCGATTCATCTGCCAGGACGGCAACGAGCGGTGCGACGTCGCGCAGTTCACCGAGGGCCTCAACATCCGCGCGTGACTGACGAAGTTGAGCCGACAACTGTTCGCGTTTCGCTCGCAGTTCGGCGAGTGTCGTTTCACGAAGGCGGTCTTCATCAATCAGGCGGTCAATCTCCGCTCGCGTTGCCACGTCGACGACGAATGAACGCAGGTCATCATGCGTCCAGCCGGGTCGCAGCTCGCCCAGTTCTCGATCAATCTGCTGTCGAGCTGCGGCGTGTTCGGCTTTCAGCTTTGGGAGGTCCGCTTTGGCTTCGAGATAGGATTGTTTCAGTTCCAGACATGCTCGGATTTCGGCCCGGAATGAGACCGCTCGAGGATTGAGCTTCAGTTGAGAGAGATCGCGTTCCAGGTTGGCGATGGTGTTGGCCAGTCGTGACGATTCTTCATCGCTCGTGCGGATCTTTTCGGAGAGGGCCGCATAGCGGGCCCGGGCGTCTGATGGGAGTGATCGCGGAACTGATAATGGCTTGCGGTCACTGAAGCATTGCTGCAACTCCGTCCACTTCTGATAGGCGCGGCAAAGCTTTTCCAGACGGCCATGTTCACGACGCAACTGGTCGACAGTTCGATGCAATTCGGCCGCGCGCGTTTCTTCTTCGGCCGCTTCGCGTCGACACTTCAGATAGTCATCGGACCGCAGGCTTTTCGCTTTGATCTGCGCGGATAGATCTTTCAGGCCGCCCAGCAGCAGATTGATGGAAGGCTTTCGAGCTGTCGGACTGAAGAGTTCCCCCGCCTGCTGTTCCAGATCTGCCAGAATTCGCTCGGGACTGACGGCGCTGCCGAGTCCGCCGCCAAACAGCGCTGACTGAAGGCTTTCGTGCTTCAGGCTCTCTTCACCCTGACTCAATTGATCCAGGCCGAAGGCAAAAATCGATTCAAACAGACTGCGATTGGCGTGCCCGATCAGACGTTGAAAACCCGCCTCATCCAGCCCTGATTCTTGCCCATCGATTTTCACGCTGATCTTGTTCTTGGTCCCCTTGCGACGACGGAGTTCGACCGAACGCCCATCGGACAGAAGCAGGGTGCCAACTCCAGCAATTTCAGAACCCGCTTTGAAGTCGTAGGGGGTACGAGCGGGGAAGTCGAACAACCAACCTCGCAGAAATTGCAGCAGAGTTGTCTTGCCCGCTTCGTTCGGTCCGTAGATCACCTGCAATCCGTCTGACGGCAGTGCAAGTTCGCACTCGGTGAAATGACCAAACTGGTTGATGTGGATCTGTCGCAGCTTCATGGTGCTTCCTCAGCCAGATGACTCAGGAGCAACTCTTCCGCTTCGCGCAACCAGAAGACCAGACGTTCGGGATCATCCAGATTGATTGTTTCCGAATTGTCCTCGCGCGGGGCAAGATCCGCCCCCGCTTTTGCCGACAACGGTTTCAACAAGTCCGTCAGTGACTGCAGCCGTTCGGGATCGTGAGCAATCGTCGATATCTCGCGGAGCAGATCCCCGACGAGATCCTGGCGCAAACGCATCGCTTCGATGTCCAGCGGCGACTGAGTTCGGAATTGAACGCGTTCGATCCAGACGTCGTCCCCAAAATCACCTGCCAGTCCCCGCAGATTTGCGACGATCTGTTGCCGAGCTGCATCGCGTGACAACTGTTGATGGACAGCACAGCGACCTTCGAACACCAGTCGCACAGCGGCCAGTCGACCATCGGCCGCCTGCGTCACCTGGCGCAGGGCACGTCGAGTTCGATCCAGGAGTGCATCCTCATCGTCATCCGGTTCCAGCACGATCGATTCGCGGTACCAGCGCATGACGTCTGTCTCACGGAACTCGACCGACACGACCTCATTCTGATCAACCGTAACAACCAGGCATCCCTTTGGTCCCAGTTCCTTGGCATGGCGTCCCTGGCTGGTTCCCGAATAGGCGATATGCGGTCGTTCATTCAGCAATTCAAAGTCGTGAACGTGGCCCAATGCCCAATAGTCGTACCCTTTCGCCGCCATTTCTTCGACCGAAGAAGGAGCATAGGCATCGTGATTGGGATTCCCACCAGCATTCGTGTGCAGCACCCCGATATTGAAGCAGTCGGCTACAGGTTGAGGGTATTCGGGAACCAGGTTTTCGGTCACTTCACGCTTCGGATAGCTCATGCCATGGATGGCAACAGGCAGTGTCGGATGCCGAACGGTGTGTGGTCGTTTGTGATCAAACAGGACGACGTTGACAGGCCACGGAACCTGTCGAGCCATCTCATCGCGAGAATCGTGATTTCCCAGGATCAGATACACGGGAATATTGGCTTGATTCAGCCGCTGCATCTGCGAGGCCGCAGAGAGCGCCGAGTTAAAATCGCGGCAGGCGGTATCAAACAGATCCCCTGCGATGATCAGGAAGTCGACCTGCTCGTTCAGACAAATCTGCACAATGTTGTCCATCGCGCGACGAGTCGCCAGACGCAACCGTTCAACGGGAGCACCTGCATACTCTTCCAGCCCCCGCATGGGGCTGTCGAGATGAACGTCAGCGGCATGTACAAACTTCATGGTCAGTTAATCGTCATCCAGACTACAGTCAGTCGTCCTTGCGCAGTGGGGCACCATCTTGAGCATTCTACGCAATGGCGAGACGGCGCAATAGCGAAATGCTTGGAATCTCATT
>CAIWEX010000291.1 GCA_903911795.1 uncultured Schlesneria sp. | reverse complement strand
GGTAATGTTTCGACACCCCAGATTGCGGTCTACCGGCCTGACCCTGCCAAAGACACAGGGGCATCGGTGGTGATTTGTCCAGGTGGAGGTCACTACATCCTGGCATACGATCTCGAAGGGACGGAGGTCGCCACATGGCTCAACGAAATCGGTGTGACGGCCATCGTGCTGAAGTACCGCGTTCCTTTCCGTGATCCAGACAAGCGTTGGATGGCAGCAGTCCAAGACGCTCAGCGATCGGTCAGCCTCGTTCGAAGCAAGGCCAGCGAATGGAAACTCGATCCGAAGCGAATCGGCCTGCTCGGTTTCTCGGCTGGCGGGCAGGTCGCCGGAATGGTTTCGATCTTCGACGAGCAGCGTCAGTATGTTGCAGTCGACACAGCCGATCAGGTTTCCTGCCGGCCCGATTTCGCAATCCTGATTTACCCCGGTGGCTTCGAAGAAAAAGGGCAATTGAAGCAGACCGACATCAAGGTGACGGCAAAGTCGCCACCGATGTTTTTCGTACACGCCTACGATGACGGCGTTTCGGTTCTTAATACGTTGCTCCTGGCAGCGGAACTCAAGCGAGTCGGCGTCTCGGCCGAAGTTCACGTTTACGCCACAGGAGGACATGGTTATGGGATGCGACACGTCGACGGTCAGCCGGTCACCGATTGGCCAGCGCCGTGCGAAGCATGGATGAAAACGATGCGGTTTTTCAAATAGATTCCCCTCGAACAGGGAGTTGTAGCCCCGGTTGACCGATGTCGGTCAACCGGACCACCCTGCCGCATTTTCGCAGACAACATCGTCGAGAGAACACAGGACTTCGAGATCAGTTTGCTGGGGCCGTGGGCTTCACACCATCGCGCAGGGCGTTCAGCCCCTTTTTCAATGCCGACTGATAGATCCACAAATCGCCGCCGTAGGCAACCATCCGGAATCCGGTTTGTAGTTGTGTCAGTCCTTCCGGGACGCTGGTCACCAACACTGCCGGAATTTTGTTGTAGGTGCGACATGCCGCGAGGACTCGCTGGATCGCGGCCAGAGTGTCGGGATGTTGAGTCTGGCCGGGAATTCCCATGGAACTGGTCAGGTCAAACAGTCCGATCCATAGGACATCGATCTCTGGAACCGAAGCAATCTTTTCGACGTTTTCCAGACCTTTGACGGTTTCAATCTGGGCGATCAAAAGTCCTTCGGCATTCGCGGAACGGATGACTTCCGGAATCGGGTCATTCCGGTATTCATCATGAGCAATCGTGAAGGCGGCGCCACGTCGGCCGATGGGAGGATACTTGGCGGAATTCACCAGATGTCGCGCCTGTTCCTCCGATTCCACCATGGGGACCATGATCCCCATCGCCCCTGCATCCAGAACGCGAGCAACAAACTGATAGTCACAGGCTGGGATCCGAACAATCGGTACTAGGGCAGGTCGAGGAGTTGTGGCGATCAGCATGCGGATCGTTTCAATGCTCCACCCTGTGTGCTCCATGTCGTAAACGGCAAATTCCGCTCCCGCGACGGAGGCCAGTCGAGCGATACCCGTCGTCGGAAACTCGAACATCATCGTTCCCAGGGACGTTTCCCCAGCCTGCAGTTTCTGCTTCACAGAATTGGTAAACACCAGCCATCTCCATCAAGGTTTGCGGAATATGTGGTCGCGTTGATGCGAACTAAGAGAATAGGAAAGGTTCGCTCAAAAGTGAACGCTGGGACTTGGGTCCATCCGCTTCCTGACGGCGCGGTTCCTGTGCCCGTCTGCAGTCCCCTGGCGACGCCTTCAAGTCCATGGCACCTTGCGCTGCCTGATGTATCATGACTGGTTCCCGAGGCGATGTTCGAATACAGTTCGCGCGGGAGTTACAATTTCATTTTCAAAGGTGGTAACGGCGCAGGCTGCTTCCGCGGCTACGACGTGACAAACAGAATTGATTACGGGTGTTTCTTCACGGCAAAGAATTCGGGTTAGGGCGTCAGCCGCTGGCAACGTACGGGTGAAAGCCGGACGCTTGCGCATTCTGGCTGAGGGATTGAATCCGAAAATGAAGTCGTGATGTCGCACCGGTTCCCAGACTCGCGATTGAAATAGGGACCGCTGCCGGAAATCGCGAACGAAACGAGACTCAAGGAACTCGCATGCCTCAATTTGAATCACGGACAGAGTTGAATGCTTCGCCTGACAAAGTCTTCGAATACATTCGGTCTCCTGCCAACCTTCAGGCCATCGCGCCTCCCGAGACGCAATTCGTTTATGTTCAACCACCCCAATTGATTGAACTCGGCAGCCGACTGGTCTGCAAAGTCTCGGCGTATGGCATGATCCAGCAGATGTCGTATGAGATTGTCGAACTGGTCTCACCCGAACGTTACCGCGAGAAGATGGTGGAAGGGCCACTGCAGTTGTGGTTGCACGATTACATTGTTGAACCATCGGCCAACGGAGTCACACTCGTCAATCGGATCGAATTTGAACCGCCGGCTGGAATGATGGGACTGATCGTCAATTCACGTCGGATCATGGAAGCTCTGGAAGACGGTTTCGATTATCGCGGAAAAGCCTTGAAGAAGGTGTTTGGATGACCGACGACCGAACTACGAACGAAGCAGATCAGCGCACATTGATGGCGCTGATGGGCCTCGTCCTTCTGACACTGATGCTGCTGGGACTGGTCGCATTGGTCTTGCCGATGGCATTAGGATTCGTCATGGTCGCGGGAGGAATGCTGCTGTTCGGAACGGCTCATTACGTCGTCTGGGGTTGGTGGTTACCCCGCTTTCTGAACCGCCGTGACGAAACCAAATCCGACGTGGTTGAATAAAGGACGAGGCACTTCGGCATTGGTTCGTGCCGAGTCGTGACTCTCTGATACGAGAGTGCTTATGTTGGGTGGTGGGGGGCGCACTGGCTTTGCAGAAGCCCCCGAAATGGAACGCGTTTGAACGGGGGCTTCCCCGAAGCGGGAGCGCCCCCGCCACCCTGCTGAACACTTGGCCGAAGCGAACTGGTCCCACCCTACATTCTGTCCAGCTTCAAAGAGGTGTGGGACCCCAATCGCTGGTCTCACCGGTCGACACCGCCCCGGCCCGAAAGCTATACTACAACTACCCACCCGCTCTCATTTTGAAGGCCTTACCCATGCAACTTCCCGTAACCTGCGCTGCGTGCGGCCAGTCGTTTCGGGTGGATGCACGCTATGCGGGACGCCGTGGGAAGTGTCCGAACCCCGATTGTCGCCAAACCTATATGGTTCCTGCTGCAGGATCGGACGAAGAACAAGAGTTTCCAGAACCCGAGGCATCGCCGCCACCTCGCAAGAATTCCGCGAGTCTTTCGTGGGGAGAACGTGCCAAGGCCAACCGTAAGACCGTTGTAAAAGCAGCCTGGTACCAGCGAATTGATCGCCCCTCGTTTTTCGTCGGGGCAGGACTTTCTGCCGTGGTTGCGCTAATTGCGTTTGTGGCGTTGGGAATGACTGGTTCGCCCAAACGCAACAGTCAGGCGGCTGAGACTGAGTCGGAAAAGCCGAAACCCAGTTTTGACGTTGTTGTGGCTCCCGTGGTTACCAAGTACTGTGGGAAATGCCACGGCGGGGATGAGCCCGAAGCGGGCATCGCCTATGCGAAATACCCGAACGAAGCGGCGATGTTGAAGGATCGGAAGACGTGGGAGCGGACGTTCGAAATGATCACGAACGGAGCGATGCCCCCGGCTGACAGTCCGCAACCGACTGCTGATGAGAAGAGCAAGTTGCTCGATTTTCTGGAAGGGGCTCTGTATCGGATCGACTGCACGAAGATCTTTGATCCAGGGCGAGTTACGATTCGCCGACTGAATCGGGCTGAGTACAACAACACGATCCACGATCTTCTGGGGGTGGCCGTGCGGCCCGCCGACGACTTTCCGTCGGATGATGTGGGTTATGGTTTTGATAATATCGGCGATGTCCTTTCGCTGCCCCCCTTGCTCATGGAAAAATACCTCGACGCTGCTGAGAAGATTGCCTCGGCGGCAATCCTCGTGAACGATCCGGCCAAGCCGAAAGTTCGCGAATTTACGCGGGATCAGCTCAGTCGCAGCAAGGTTGCTCATCCGCACGGCGAAGACGGAGTCGTTCTGGTCTCGTTTGGCGATGTGACTGCCGAAATGGATTTTCCCCAGGCGGGTGAATATGCGATTCGGGTTAAAGCCTCGGAAACACCGGCGGGGAATGAGCACTCCCGGATGGAGTACCGGTTGGATGGCAAGGCCTTGAAATCGTTTGAGGTGCAGGCGACGGATGCCAAACCGCAAACGGTGGAATTCAAGTTCAAGACGACGCGGGGCAAGCACAAGCTGTCGGTTGCCTTTCTGAATGATTTCTACGACGAAAAGGCCAAGGACAAGTCGCGTCGCGATCGGAATCTGATCGTCCGCGATTTTGAGATCGCGGGCCCGCTCGGTCTTGAGCCGACGGAACTCCCCGCCTCCCACAAGCAATTGCTGGCGGTGCTACCCGGCACAGGAAAAACGGTTACAGAGGCCGCTCGTGAGAACCTGCGCCCTTTTCTCCGACGGGCGTTTCGACGCCCGCCAACCGATGCTGACGTCGACAAGTACGTGGCATTTGTTGACAAGGCGGTCAAGAACGGTGAGCCATTTTCGTTTGGGATGCAGATCGCTTTGACGGCGGTCCTGGTTTCGCCCCATTTTCTTTATCGGATTGAAACCGACAAACGCCCCGATGATCCTCAGGACAAGCATGCACTGAACGACTTTGAACTCGCCTCGCGACTGTCATACTTCCTCTGGAGCAGCATGCCGGATGAGCAGTTGCTGAAGCAGGCGGAACAGGGGGATCTGCATCACGATGCCGTACTGGACGAGCATGTGCGTCGCATGCTGAAGGATCCGAAGTCGAAAGCTCTGGTCGACAATTTTGCCGAGCAGTGGCTGCAACTGAGAATCCTCAACGAAATCACACCCGACCCGAAAAAGTTTCCGGAGTTCAGTGTTGAATTGCGTGAGGACATGAAGCGGGAAACGCGTCAGTTTTTCGATTACATCATGCGGGAAGACCGTTCGATCCTGGAGTTCCTCGACGGACAATACTCGTTCGTCAACGAACGGTTGGCACGGCATTACGGATTGTCGGATGTCAATGGTGCGGAATTCCAAAAGGTCAGCCTCGAAGGAAAGAATCGCGCCGGACTGCTGACTCAGGCCAGTATCCTGACACTCACTTCAAATCCCGATCGAACTTCGCCCGTGAAACGAGGCAAATGGGTGATGGAAGTGATTCTGGATCAGCCTCCTCCGCCTCCTCCACCGAATGTTCCGGAACTGGCCGAAACTGCTAAGGCTGCTCCTAACGCTACATTGCGTCAGCAGTTAGAGCTGCATCGACAGAATGCGACCTGCAATTCCTGCCATCGGGTGATGGACCAGTTGGGCTTTGGAATGGAGAATTTCGACGCAATTGGACGCTGGCGGGAGACCGACAATGGTCAGCCGCTCGACTCCACCGGCGAACTCCCCGGCGGAAGCCGATTCAATGGTCCGGTACAATTGGCAGACGTACTTCGTCAGAAACAGTGCGAATTTGGCGAGTGTCTGGCAGAAAAGATGCTGACTTATTCTCTGGGACGCGGATTAGAGTTTTATGATCGCTGTGCAACGGATAAGATTGTGAAATCTCTGAAGGAGCAGAAATTCCGATTTTCGGTCCTCGTCACGGAAATCGCAAAGAGTGACCCGTTCCGCATGCGGCGCGGGGAAGAATCCAAATAACTGCTACGAACCGGTTGCCATGGGACCGAATGTTCCACTCGGAACAGATATGGTCTGAAGCATTGCCATCGGAACACGATGGATTGAGGCAATCGAAGAAATTGCCAACGCAACGCGCCTCGGCGTGCGTGGGAACCAGGGCGACAACGCGTTTGCCCGACCGAGGATGTTTTGCAGGGGAGAGGCCGGGCTTCTCAACTTTGGCGGGTGTCGCCGCCAGTTTCGAAGGAATTGCAGTGAACGATCAAGAACAGCCGGAAAACGGTGTCGACCCGGCCGCAGAGGAACAGGTCCTGGCCATGGGGGCCGTGAATGAAGAACTCGAAGAGGATCTCGACGAAGAACTCTTAGACGAGTTTGATGACGGCGACGACCTCGATGAATCCGAAGTCGTCGAACACGTTCGATCACTCGTGGAAGAGATTTTCGACGAAGATGATCTGGGCGAAGTTCTGAGTGAATTCGACGTTTTGACGCTGGAAGATGCCGCCGCGTATTTGAAAGTCGAATACGGAGCGATCCGTCGCATGATCAAGGAACAGGGACTGCCAGGCCGCAAAATCGGCGAAGAATGGCGATTCCTGCGCGGTGCAATTGCTGACTGGCTGCGAGCCCCAGGTGGAAACGCCCCGGCGGTTGCTGCCCCGGTCGTTGCTGCTGCCGCCGCTCCTTTCCAGGTTGCACGGCCTGCGCCACAAGAACAACGCGAATCGAATCGTCCGCCGCTGCGTGAACGGTTCTCGCAAGAAGGCCAGCAAGGGCAGGGCCAGGGTGGATCTCGCTATCCACAGCAAGGTGGTTCGCGCTATCCGCAGCAGGGTGGAACTCGTTATCCCCAGGAAAATCGACCCCCACGTCGCCCCTATCAGAATGAAGGTGGTGGACAGGGTTACCAGGGTGGTGGCCAGGGATATCAAGGGGGCGGGCAAGGATACCAGAGTGGCGGTGGCGGACAGGGTTATCCACCTCCACGCCGACCTCGCTACGGAAACGATCAGGATCAGGGGGGCCAGGGCCAGGCTCCACAAGGCGAATACCGACCCCCACGCCGACCCTATGCCGGACAGGGGGGCGCTGGTCAAGGTGGAGCAGGGCAGGGTGGTGGTCAAGGTGGGGGAAGTTCTGCCGGCCCCGGCAGCTATGGTGGACAGCGGTTCGGTGGCGGACCGAAAAAACCGAAACGGAAATCTCTGAACGAACAGCGATTCAACCGATTGGATCGCCGGAAGTTCGGGGAAGAATCGTCAGGTGAAGATGCTCCTCAGGATTCTGGCGACTGAGAAAATTGATATGATGCTCGCCGCAGGACCTTGTCCTGCGGCGGTCCAGCATCGCAGATAAGAGACGGAGAGAGGAGACCTTCGGTCGGGCGTTTCGGCGGGGTCAGGAGACCCGCGCCGAACAAAAGCCGTTATAGGTCAATGTGTTATGGGCAGGCTGCAGTCCTGTCGAATTTAAAGTTCCATCGCGAGGCCGATGTCATGAGCAGGCATTCCAGACTTCAGCGGCGTACTTTTCTGCAGGGGCTGGGGGCAGCCATGGGGTTGCCGCTGCTGGAAGCGATGCTTCCTTCAAGTGGTTTTGCGGCCTCGTCAGCCGGTCTTCCCAAAAGGATGGCCTTCGTTTTCGTCCCCAATGGCGTGATCGTTCCTGATTGGGAGCCAAAGGGTGAGGGGCCGACCTGGCAACTCTCGCCGACCCTTGAGCCGCTCGCCAAGATCAAAGATAAAGTGTCCGTCTGCCTGGGACTGGCTCAGGACAATGCTCGTGCCAAGGGAGATGGGCCGGGAGATCATGCTCGCTCTTCGGCTGCGTTCCTGACGGGTGCTCATCCTGTGAAAACGGGGGGCGTCGACATCAAGGTGGGGCAGTCGGTCGATCAGGTGGCAGCCGAGAAGATCGGGAAACTGACTCGGCTTCCTTCGATCGAACTTGGTACCGAAGGGGGCCGCAACGCCGGTCAATGTGATTCTGGATATAGCTGCGCCTACTCCAATAACATCTCGTGGAAATCAGCTACCACTCCGATGTCGAAAGAGATCAATCCTCGACTGGTCTTTGAACGGCTGTTTGGCTCGGCCGATGATCGTGATGCGGCAAAAGGGCGAGCCAAGCGCGACGAATATCGCAAGAGTATTCTGGATCTGGTGACGGACGATGCTTCCAAACTGAAGCAACAACTCGGCCAGACGGATCGTCGCAAGATTGACGAGTACTTTACGAGTGTTCGCGAGATCGAACAGCGGATCGATCGTGCGCGAGAAGACGATTCGAAGCGGAAAATCCCTGAACTGGCATTGCCGAACGGAATTCCCAAGCAGCTGGATGAGCACTTCACGCTGATGTTCGACCTGATGACACTCGCTTTCCAGACCGATTCGACGCGTATTGCAACCTTTATGATGGCCAATGAGGGGAGCAATCGCAGTTACCCGATGGTGGGTGTGAACGATGGGCATCATCACTTGTCACATCATCAGAACAAGCAGGACTGGATCGACCAGATCAAGAAGATCGACAAGTACCTGGTCGGCCACTTCGCGAAATTCCTGGAAAAGCTGGATAGTATCCGCGAAGGATCGGGAACCCTGCTGGATCAGTCCATGATCGTCTACGGCAGCGCGATTGGCGATGGGAACCGCCACAATCACAACGACCTGCCGATCCTGCTGGCGGGCCGTGGTGGAGGCACGATCGCAGCGGGTCGCCGCTTGTCGTACCCGAAGGATACGCCGCTGAATAACCTGTTCCTGTCACTCCTGGACCGCATGGATTCCGGAGTCGATCAACTCGGCGACAGCACGGGCCGTCTGAAGGGGCTGGAAGGCTGACGACCAGACTCACTGCCGTGAATCAGAAATCTCCGACCGTCTCGCCACCGCTACGAGTGAGCAGAGATTGAAACACCGAGAGGTCGATATTCTGACTGACGAATCGACCGCTGCCATCAGCGAGAGAGAAATGTGCTCCGCCGACGTGAGGGCTGGAAAACTGAAATATCGCTTCACAGCAAGTTGAAGGGCGATTGAATCCTGCCCCGCCGCAGTTTGTCGTGGCGGCCGCGTTCCAGCGGAGCACCGAACGAGCATATCCCTGGCTTCCTCCCGCACCGGGACAGGCCGTGCAACTGTTGCATGACCCGCGCGCCCAGCCTCGAATTTCAGCGGCAATTTCCCCCGCAAAAATGGTGTTCGAAGTACCGTCGGTGATATCGCGGAACTGGGTCGCCGAAAGTGGAAAAAAGATGCCGTTATTGGCTCCGGGGGTTGTCCCGGCATTTCCTCCGTAATGGCTGAATCCGTATTTGGCATCGATCACGCCGTCGATCGGTTGTGAGGCACACCTGTACGTGGGGATGATTGCAATCACATTGGTGGCATTGAGGGCGTTGTCGAAGGCGACGTTAAAGTTGTACTGATTATAGAGAGGCGTCTGATCAACGAACGGCAGAATCATCGTCTGCCAGGTCGTCAATTGATTGGTATTGGATGAGGTTCCCGTTGCCCCGAGTACACCGATTGGAAACCTGCCATGAGTGGACTCATAGTTGTGAAGTGCCAGGGCGATCTGCTTCATGTTGCTCTTGCACTGTGTCCGTCGGGCGGCTTCCCGCGCCTGCTGGACTGCGGGCAACAAGAGGGCGATCAAAACGGCGATGATTGCGATCACGACGAGCAGTTCGATCAACGTAAAACCGGAGCGGCGTGGTCTCATAATGATGTCCCGTCTGGGGCAGGGTGCAGGTGGGTAGAAAATAGAACGGCGCTGCTGATCAATCCCGCGATCATGTTGCTGCCGAGTGTACTACGTTACGACATTTTCAAGTGCGGATCGAGCCAAACGGCTTCAATAAGCAAGCGGCACGGACGTGCCATTCGCTTGGGGTAATTATGGGGCGGGAGATGGTGGTGTGCAAGCCATGCGGGGTGATGGAACAGGTTGTGTGGCGGGGGCGCGCTGGCTTTGCAGAAGCCCCCGAAATGGAACGCGTCTTAACGGGGACTTCCCCGAAGCGGGTGCGCCCGCCACCCTGCTGGACTTGTCCGAAGCGAGTACGTCACAAAAGTAGGGCGGCAACCCCCTTCGGTTGCACTTCCAGTGAGAATAGTCATAGTCCATAAATATCTTTCAAAAACGTATACTCCATCAATTGCTGTTTCAACCGCACAGGGTGACGCATGAGCTATGTTCCTGGCCACGAATACGACGTGTTCGTTAGTTACGCCCGCCGCAACAATCAGGATGGTTTTCTGGATGGCCAGTATGGATGGGTAACACGTTTCCAGAAAAACCTCGAACGCATCTTGAACGAACGCTGTCCCGGAGTACGAGTCTTCTTCGACGATGGCTCGATTGCCGGAAACGACGATCTTGATGACAAGGTCGTGACGGCGGTACAGCAGTCGGCTACGCTTGTCGTGGTGCTATCACCGGTCTATCTCAGCCGCCCGTATTGTACGAAAGAGCGAGAACTCTACTGCAGCCGCATCGGTGATGAGAAGTTGGCGCTCCCTCGTATCTTCCTTGTCCATTACGACGACGTCCCGTTTGACGAGCGTCCTGAGATCCTTAGGAAACCGAAGGGCTACAACTTCTTCCATCAGGACGCGACTGTAAAAAGTTTGCGCCGTCCGCTCGAAGACGATTCAGATCCGCTCAAAGAGGAGTACAAGAATCGGATCTACGAACTCTGCGGCGACATTCAGAACAAATTGAAAGAGCTCAAGCAGACGCTACCGCAAACCACTGTTCCGAAAAAGGTCATCGGACCGGACTCGGCTGGCAGCCTGTCCGCACCGGTAATTTTTCTCGCAGAAGCGACTCCCGATTTGCGGGGCCACAAGGATCGCCTTTCAGTGGAGTCGGCCCTGCGACAGGCCGGTTTCCGCGTATTGCCAGAAACGACCTACGACCGCAGAAACCTGCCCGCCTATCAACAATCGCTCGAAGAAGATCTCAACCAGTCGCTGCTGTTCGTGCAGATACTAGGTGAGTCGGGATCGGATGCGTCACCCGATCTTCCGCACGGGTTTGAGGGCTTGCAGTTTTCTGTAGCCCGAGCGGCTGGCAAGCCCTGCCTGCGTTGGCGCCCAAGCGATCTGCCTTTGGATTCAATTCGTGAGTTTATGGCGGTCTACCATCAATACCTTACGGATGCAGACGCAAACGTGTCCGACGGATTACAGCCAGACGAGCGAGTTCAAGCCGGGTTCCTGAACGATTTCAAGTTGACGGTCGAAGAAACCGTGCGAAAGCTACTCGCCAGACAGGCCAAACCGGGGGGCAAGAAACTGGACGAAAGCCATTCCGTCCTGCTCAGTCCGCAGACCGTTGACTCGACCCTTGCCAAGGAATTCGATCAGCGGACGCAGCAAGCGGTGTTGTCGGATGTGGCTGACGAAGCCTACCCGCTGACGGATGTGTACGAGAACGAGGCCGGTCTGGTCGTGGTCTATGGGCAAAGCACCTACGACTGGGTGAAGGAACGCGTGAAACAGTGCCGCGAGATCGCTCTCAACAATGCCAGCAATCCACCGGTCTGTGCCATCTACGTCGGACCACCTGATCCGAAACCGCCACTTCCGAAACGACCGGTGAATTTCCACGTCATTCACCATGATGACCCCGCCGCACTGGCTGCCTACCTGGCCGAAGTTACGGCGAAAGGAGTCTCGCCATGACAGCCGAATGCCCAATCCCCTCAGGCGAAAGTGTTCCGCCGTTTCGCGGTCCCTATCCAGGTCTGCGGCCATTCTTTCAAGAAGATGCCCCCCGTTTCTTCGGCCGCGGCAAGCAGATCAATGCGATGCTCGAACGGCTGGAAGACCGGCGGTTCCTGGCCATTGTTGGAGCCAGCGGCTGCGGCAAGTCGTCGCT
>CAIWEX010000290.1 GCA_903911795.1 uncultured Schlesneria sp. | reverse complement strand
TTTGCAGAACTCGTGGATCATGGGCGACAGGTTGTCCTGACAGGTTCGCGGCATCCACGGCTGTTGACGAAGCTTGGTGATGAGTTGGCAACACGGTTCCTTTCGGGACTCGTCTGCCGACTGGATGTTCCCGATGCGAAGACTCGGTTGACAATCGTTCAGGCCAAGGCTGCCCGGATGTCGGGTGAGTTTGCTGTTGAGGCTCTGGAATACGTTGCCTCGCGATTTCAGAGCAACGTGCGAGAACTGGAAGGGGCGCTCAACTGCCTGCAGACTTATCACTCGATGACCAATAAGAAAGTGACGCTGGCAACGGCTCGGCAGATCCTGGCTGATCTGGAACGCGATTGCCTGCGAATTGTGCGACTGGCTGACATCGAACGAGTGATCTGCAGCGTGTTTGGGGTCAAGCCGAAGGACCTGCAGTCGGAAAGTCGCGTTCGGACGGTCAGTCAACCGCGAATGCTCGCGATGTTTCTGGCTCGGAAGCATACGCAGTCTGCCTATACCGAAATCGGCCAGCACTTCGGCGGCCGGAACCACAGTACGGTGATGTCGGCAGAACGCAAAGTTCAGCAGTGGCTGGATGAGAACTCAACCATTCAGGTGGCCTCACAAACGTGGACCATCGGCGAAATCCTGTCGACGATCGAACAGCAGTTGCTGGCCGGTTGATCGCCGGTTTCCGTGTCATGGGCATCCTGCCCGTGATAAGTGCTGATAAGTGCCTCTCTGCTTGCATTTTTGATGTCGGAAGCTGACAGTTCACTCTGCAGATCGGTGGTACATAACCAACGTTGAGGGGACAGATCATGGGATTCTTCGACAAGCTGAAGAGTGCGGTCAACGCAGTAACTGGCGGAGCAGCCACGGTCACGATTCAATTAAGACAAGCCTGTGTTGTCCCGGGTGACTCCGTGTCGGTGAAGATCACGGCGACGTCAACAGGAGCTGAAGTAAAGTCCAAGGGTGCCTATATCGATGTCTTCGCCGAGGAACGAGTCTCGCTGAAGGATGAATCGACGAAAGAAACGATCAATCGCACCAAGACGACCGTTCAACAGACGATTCAGATTGCACCAGCATTCGTGCTGGCCCCCAATGAATCCAAGACGTTTGAAGGGGAATTTCAATTTCCCGCCAACGCATTGCCAACGTTTGCCGGATCAATCTGCCAGCATGTCTGCCAGATCCGCGGCCGGATCGAAGCGTTTGGCAATGATCCTGATTCGGGCTATCAAGTGATCAACGTCGGTACCAAGAATTAACGTCTCAGCTCCTGCGGAACGTATTGGTATTGGTTCCTCCCCTGTTCTGATGCACCCCTGTTCTGATGTACCAAGGTGCGGGGAAACTACTTTCTGGAGAGACTTCATGCGTTTGCTGGTCCTGGCCTTTTCGATCTGTCTCGGTTCGAACCTGATTCTTGCACAGGAACGTCCTGCGACGTTTCCTGGAACTCAGCCGCTGGTTGCTGAAAAGCCGCTCGATGTGCTGATGGTAGAGGGGATTGACCGATTCTGTCTGAAAGAAATCAGCCGAGCCCGCGAACAACGGGAATCTCTCTGGAAACGGGACTATTCCAGCCCCGAAGGTTACGAAAAGAGTCTGACGGCGTACCGCGAGAAGTTTCGCACCAACATCGGTGTCGTCGATAAACGTGTCCCCGCGCACCGGTTCGAGTATGTCGATGACCCGGCAAAGCATCCGGTTGCCAATCCCGCCCCCGCCTTCACGGTACGACATGTCCGCTGGGGAGTCCTGCCAGGCTTGAATGCCGAGGGACTGCTGTTAACTCCACGACAGGCACATCGCGGATCGGTGATTGCCATTCCCGATGCACGCTGGTCGCCTGATGAATTCTGTACTGCGGTCGCCGACGGAAAGCCCGCATCAACGCTGGCACAGGTATTTGTTGAGAATGGATTCCAGGTCGTTGTTCCCACATTGTTGAGTCGTGACGACGAGTTCTCTGGCAACCCTGACATTGCGATGACAAACCAGACCCACCGCGAGTGGGTCTATCGATCGGCATTTGAAGTTGGTCGCCACGTTGTTGGCTACGAAGTCCAGAAAGTCCTGGCGGCGGTCGACCTATTTCTTGCGGCTGACAGTTCAAAGCCGATCATTGCCGCCGGTATTGGTGACGGTGGTCAGATTGCCATGTATAGCGCTGCGGCCGATACACGCATCAGTTCCGTACTGGTGAGCGGCTACTTTCAATCGCGTGACGGGGTCTGGCAGGAACCGATCGATCGCAACGTCTGGGGATTGCTCAACGAATTCGGCGACGCCCAAATTGCCGGAATGATTGCACCTCGACCGCTCGTGATTGAGGCCGCTGCAGTCCCTGAAACAGATGGACCGCTGCCGATCAAGCAGGGCCGACGAGGTGGGGCTGCCCCCGGCCAGATCAAGACCGCGGACCTGAAGGCCGTTCAATCGGAATTCGAGGCGGCTCACAAGATCTACGACCAGCTCAAGGTTGGCAAGCAGATTGCACTCGTGACCAGTGGTGCTGATGGACGTGGACCAGCAGGGAGTGTAGGGGCAATCACCCGATTAGCAGACCTTGCAGGGATTGCAAACCTCGTTGCGGTGGCAAAACTTCCCGCTCCAAAGCTGGTGGAACCCTTTGATCGTTCTGGCGTGCAGAAGCGACAGGTGGCTGAAGCGATCGAATTCACTCAGAAGACGCTGCGGCATTCCTACAAAACTCGTGACAAACTGTTTGCTCAGGCCGACCGTTCGTCGCTGGATAAGTACGTCGCCACCTCAGAAAAGCTGCGAGATCATGTCTACCGCGAATTAATCGGTAAACTTCCTGACCCCACGATGCCGCTGAATCCACGGACTCGCAAGGTTCTCGAAGAGAAGGAATACACGGGATATGAAGTGGTACTGGATACGTATCCCGATGTGATCGCGGCCGGCATTCTGCTGGTGCCGACGGATTTGAAGCCGAACGAAAAGCGACCCGTCGTCGTCTGCCAGCATGGTCTGGAAGGGGTCCCGATGGACACCATCACAGGTCCTGGGTCTCCTGGCTTTCCACCTTACAAGGCGTTCAGTGCCGAACTGGCGAAACGCGGGTTTATCGTCTATGCCCCGCAGAATCCTTATCGCGGTCGCGACTTGTTCCGCACGTTGCAGCGGAAATCCAACCCGCTGGCTCGATCATTGTTCAGCTATATCATTCCACAGCACCTGGTGACCCTGCGGTGGCTATCGAGTCTTCCGAATGTTGACAAATCTCGACTGGCCTTTTACGGGCTCAGCTATGGTGGCAAGACAGCCGTGCGCGTCCCGCCCCTGCTGCCGCCGAGTGAGAATGATCCAGGGTATTGCCTGTCGATCTGTTCGGCCGACTATAACGAATGGGTCTCCAAAAATGCTTCGACCGATTTGCCGTTCAGCTATGTCTTTACCAACGAATACGAGATTTTCGAATGGAACATGGCTCACGTCGCAAATTACGCCGAACTGTCACTGCTCATGACGCCACGTCCGTTTATGGTCGAACGAGGCCACGATGACGGAGTCGGGATCGATGAATGGGTCGCCTTCGAATACGCCAAGGTGCGCCGCCACTACAACAAGTTGGGGATCGGCGACAAAACCGAGATCGAATTCTTCAATGGTCCACATACGATCAACGGGCTGGGAACCTATGACTTCCTGCATCGCCATCTGAACTGGCCCAAGAAATAAATCGGAGCGGTTCACCATTGTTTTGAAAAAAACTCCGGCGTGAAAGTGAGAGATGAACTCTCGCTTGTACGCCGGGGTAGTGCCCTGACTTTGTTGAGGTCGTGATTGCCCACTCCTACGCGGTAGAGATAGATCATCCAGGCGAACAACCAAAAATCGGCACTGACCCGCGGGATTATTGATGAGAGAATCAGGTCATGGCGTTCGATCAATCGCTTCCATCATTTGTGGACGAAACCGCCGCTGATAGTTCGCTCCGCCACGGCAAAGTATTGCGTATGAGTCCCAGATCCAATGGATTGTCTCCATGCTCACCGGACCGTCTAACTTGCTGGAGAGTTCTTCGCGGAACTGTCGCATCGATGTGACATCCGACTGATATGCGTCGAGGCTGTTGGCGTGTAGAGTACACGTCCAACCTACAGCACATTCCCATTTGCCTGGCGTCACCTCCGTCGGACGCCGCGATTCCAGCGATCTGATCAGACTAGATATCTTTTCGGATTCTCGAAATGGTTCGCGCCACTGTTGAAACCAGAATATGACACCACCGCCAAGTGCCATCACGAGCGCAAAGTACACCACGTTTCGTCGCAAGTAGTTGAAGAAGTCACGCACTATTTGCCATCCCTGAAAACGAACAAACCCCAGCTTATCGCTGGGGTCGTTCGAAATCGACAGCAATCTCAGCCCGCTGCCCTTGCGATGGTCAGGGTTCTTGTGTTTCACCTCCAAAAAGCTGGGACACTACCCATGCCGGAGCCGTTTTTAATCATGCCTCCATCAATTACATCACAGGCTGTTGCAGACTTGTCAGCCCGCGTGACGTATTCGTCAGATCCAATCCAAACGCCTTGCGAACTGCTGCGGATGCAGGTGGTGCCAGCAGTGGGCCTGCTGGTGCAGGTAAATTGACAGGGGCAGCAGCAGGTGCCGCTGGAACGGCGGACTTTGGCAACTTGTCCTGCATGGCGTCGCGCAGTTGTTTCGCCAGTTCATCTTGAGGTGCCAGCGAAACCGCCTGGTTCAATTGATCGACCGCTTGTTGTGGGAATCCCAGGTACCCGTAGTGGTAACCGAGCAGGAACCGCATCGCGGCATCTGCTGGCTTCCCTTTCACGGCTGCTTCGAGGGCTCGCAGTTGCGTTGTGTAGTCATTTGGTGACCCATAGAGTTCACGATAACTTCCGACGACGACGCCCCATTGATCCTTCGGCAACTGACCCATCGCCGCCTGAGTCGCCCCGGCCGCTTCTTCGTATTTGCCCGTGGCAAACAACGCTTGAGCATGCATCATCACCAACACGGGATTCTGTGGATTGTCGATGACCGCATGTTGGAAGGCATAAGCAGCGGCGGCATAGTCTCCCGACTTGAACGCCGCTTCTCCCTGGTTGGCAAAGTTTGTCGTACCGCTGGAAGCTGTTGAAGGATTGGCTGCAAGAGGTGCCGCAGATGCGACGACCACAGGTGTGGACGTCGCGACCGATGTCACGTAGGGACTGTACCCATACCCACTGCCGTATCCGATCGCGCTGCCACCATACCCATAACTCGGATAGCTGTACCCGCTGTATCCGTACCCATTGCCATAGCCGTAGCCGTAGCCAGATCCGTATCCCCAATTGTTGTAACCACCATACCCGCCGTAACCTCCGTAGCCGCCGTACCCGTAGCCACCAAGCCCGTAAAGCAGGCCGGACAACAGACCGCTACCGTAACCGTAGCCGTAGTACGGGTATCCAAATCCCAATCCGTACCGACCGTATCCACCATAACCACCGTATCCGTACCTTCCATAGCCTCCGTACCCGCCATACCCGTATCGGCTGTAACCACCGTATCCGCCGTATCCAAGACCGCCCCGTCCGCCAAAGCTGTTGAAGTTGTTGTTGACGAAGCTGTTGTTCACGTTCGTATTGTTGAACGAACCGCCGTGTCGACCAGCGAACGAGTTCCCTCCGACTCCCCCCGGTCCGTGATGACCCTGGCCAGCACCGCCGAAGCCACCCGTTCGCGATGCGAGTCCCATATGGCTTCCACCGATTCCACCATGATTACCGAGGAATGAGCCACCCCCGCCGATACCACGGAAACCGCCAGCAGTCGAAATCCTCGCTCCGCCCAGATTTCCAGCAGATCCGTGGCTACCCAGGAACGAGGTTCCTGTTCGGCCAACGCCTGCTCCTCCCATATGCGACAGACTCGTTGACCTGAGCCCATTCGCCGCACCATGGTTCGACATGAACAATCCGTTTGAGCCTGATCGAAGTCCCCCGGCTGCTCCTCCGCGCATCGAGGCACCGCCGACTCCACCCATTTGGTGTCCGCCGAAGTTCCCCGAGTGCATCGCTCCCCCACCCATGTGTCCACCTGACATGCCACCCATATGAGAGGCCCCCCCGCCCATGTGCATGCCACCTCCACCCCCCATATGGCCGCCGCCAAAGTGACCACCACCGCCACCACCCATATGGCCGCCACCCCCTCCACCATGACCTCCACCGCCGCCACCTCCATGACCTGCGAATGCCAACGCTGGCATGACCGCCAGCGCCGCCATCATCAACATGAGGCTGATACCCCGGTTACGAATCAACATGATGTCCATCCCCTCTGTCCTCACGTCGGCCATTCGATCGATACTGGCGGACGTGTTGTTTATGACTGGCTAGCTGTTTCAAATGTCCCATCTGACGATTTGTTCGCCAGGTCAGACTGACTCACGCCCCGGAGCAATCGGGACAATTCGAGTCTGCTCCGAAAAACGATGAATGGACTGTCGCGTCTGCCACGGGCGAAGGAGCCAGAACACTTCCTCGCGCAGTTCCCTACTGAATCCTACGCAACGGAACCGTCATTCGATGAACTCATTTTGAAAGCTGTTGACAAAGACATCTGATCGTCGGGAAAGAGTCCTGTTCAAGATCTCTGCCAGTCCGAGCGAAGTGTGCAGTTGAGCCAACGCTTCGACCGAAATCTCTGTTCGAATGATGCGAATTGTCCCCGCAAGGCGCTAACAGGAAAGTCAGGTCGCCTTACACATCCAAGCCACCGAATTCGCGATCAATCGATGGCTCGCTTCCGTATATCCGCCGCTGAGTAGCATCACGGTCGGAAGATTTCGTCGGTTGGTTTCCTGAAAGACGAATTGATCGCGTTCCAGTACGTCGTGCTCGGTCAATGACATCAGTCCCAAATCATCTCCGGCAACAACATCGGTGCCCGCATTGTAGATGACCAGTCCGACATCTTTCGTTCGAGTGACAGAATCCAGGAACCGCGGAAGCTGGTTGTGGAGTAATTCCAGATATTGCGAACCTTCACAGCCGACAGGGACCGGGATTGGGCAATCAACGCGATCCATCGCTACGGTATCGGATGTGGGATAGATCGACTCGTTGAACATGTCGAAGTGGAACATTCGCGGGTCGTTTAAAAAGCAATGGGCAACTCCATTTCCCAGATGAGCGTCCAAGTCGATATAGGCAACACGCTGTTCGTCGGTAAGTGTCCCGTCGGATCGCAGTTGGGCCACGATCAGCGCGATGTCCGAAAAGAGGCAGAAACCTTCGGCCCGATCGGGCTTGGCGTGATGAAACCCTTCCCCGAGATTGATGGCGAACCCATGTTGCAATGCCTGCCGTGCGGCGATGATCGACCCGCGACAAGCCCACCGCATGGGTGTGAGAAATCCCAGATCAAGCATGGAATACCGCAGCAATGCGACTTCACGGACTTCAAACGCCTTGGCCAATGCAGAGGGCTGACGCATCATTTGCAGATGCTGTGTCGTGTGAATATCCAGCAATTCGTCATCGGATAACGGACGATCCACATCGACATAGTATTTGGTGAGGCCTGAACCAAGTTCCTGCTCGAGCAATGCCCACGCTCGCTGAAACTTCTTTCCATCGAACGGATGGAGTTTTTCCAGCCCCATCAGGCCCATGTTGTAGTTCAGATTGTAGATGACTTTCATGGTCTTGCCTGACCTGGTCTGAAACAGTCACAATCCTCACGCCGGTTGCAGCGCCGTGGCGCGCTCAAGGACGGCGCGATAGACCGCAGCCGTCTGATCGATCATTCCGTTGACGCCGAAATCTCGTTCGACCAGTTCGCGCCCGGCACTGCCGATCGCTTGCGCTTTTGACTGATCATCCAATAACTCGACGATGCGTTCAGCAAGGATTTCGCTATTCGACGGCGGAACCAGCAGGCCGGTTTCATTGTCATGAACTGCACAGTAGACGCCGCCGACACGTGTCGCAATGACGGGGCGCCCCATGGCCATCGCGTCCAGCATAATCGTCCCGATCCCTTGCTGAAGCGATGGCAGAACGAATACGTCCATGGCTGCCAGGGCATCATCAAAATCGAGCAGGTTGGGGACGAATGTGACCTTGTCGTTGATTCCCAGTTCGCGTGACAGGCGACGCAGGTTGGATTCTTCTGGCCCCGCCCCAGCAATCAGGAATTCGACTTCGCGACCGGTCGCAAGGACACGAGCAGCCGCTCCCAGAAAGAACGGAAAACCTTTGACGGCTTCCAGTGGTCCTGCCGTCCCAACGACGGGGACACGGTTCGGCTTAAAGACCTTCAAGAGATCGCACGATGACGCTCGGTCGACTCCACTATGAATGACAGTAACGAGGCCCTCGGGAAGCGGTGTTCGTTCCAGCAGATCAGCACGTACAGAATCACTGACGGCGATGATCCGTCGACACCACTTCGTGTCGATCCGGCATCGTTCATCGGGTTGCAGGTAGTCGTGAACAGTCAGAATGAATGGACGCTGCAGATGACGTGACAACCACATTCCCTGGCAGAGTGCCGCTCGGGACTGGATATGAATCAGGTCCGGAGGATTGGCCACCAGCCGACGTAACAGAATTGAGCGGACGACAGTTCCCCAGAGTGGCCAGTCGAGATGTGACAACTCATCAATATGCAGCTCGCGGCGGCGTTCGCGATCGAGTGTTCGGGCGTCGGGACAGACGACGCTGGTCCGAAATCCACGCTGCGGCAGGTGCTCTGCCAGCCGCAATGAATACGCACAACTTCCGCGGACCGAGAAGCGTCCGGCAATTAACAGCACTGAAGGTTCGACTTCCGACATACACCTGATCGCCAGCAGGACTGGCGATCCCTGTTACCTCAAGGATTTGGGGCGATTGAGAATCTCGGTCAAGATAATCGCCTGACGTACTCCCTGCGGGTTACGTAACGTTTGGATCAACGGATGTTCGGCAGGACGATTGACCGTCGTCGTCGAATCCGATCCGATGTCGCGTTGAACTGTATCATCGATATCACGTCGCACATTCGTTCCGACATCGCTCTGCAACGTCGAAACATGTGGCCGAATCCCTTCGCCCAGTGAGGACTGCAGATGCGTCTGCGACAACCGCTTTCCTGGCCGATCGGCTTCCGCCCGTTCATTGGCAGGGCGTTCGTTGGGGCGTTGAGCTTCTGCCGGTCGTCGAGCCTGTTGTTGTTTGTTCTTGGGTTGCTTCTTTTCACCGGCCGGTCGGGCAGGCTTGTTCGGACGCGGCTTGGCGGCTTCAGGTTTGTCACCGACAACCTGCTGCAGGAAAAGTTCGAGTTCCGATGCGCCGGAATTCTCGGGTCGAGGCCGCTTCTTCTTGGTCGGTTTTTCTGCTCCCTGGAACAGATTCCAGACCCAACTGAACAGCGAAATGATCAAGATGACCAGAAAGACGATCGAAGGTTCAGCCGCCAGAATCGGGATGAAGTTCATAATGGATCTCCGTGAGCCAAGTCGAAACGGAATTGGCTACTTCCCCGACACTCCCGTACCCGCAATCGCCGATCTCATCTGAGTGTCGGCTTGAACGTTCTTCAGTTCATAGTAATCGACCAGTCCCAGCGATTGGTTGCGGAAAGCTTCGGCAATTGCCATCGGAACTTGTGCTTCTGCCAGAACGACTTCAGCCCGGTTCTTCTGCACGTGTGCGACCATTTCCTGTTCGCGCGCCGTGAAGTCGGCTCGTCGCTGTTCCGCTTTGGCCTGTGCGACCCGCATGTCTGCTTCGGCCTGATCTGCCGACAGCCGGGCACCGATGTTTTCACCGACATCAATGTCGGCGATGTCGATCGAAACGATTTCAAACGCAGTCTGAGCTTCCAGTCCCTGATCCAGCACTGTTTGTGAAATCATTTCGGGGTTTTCGAGAACCAGTTTATAGGACATCGTCGAACCGATTGCCTGGACGATCCCCTGGCCAACGCGTGCGATAATCGTTTCTTCGGTCGCACCACCGATCAGCTGATGGATGTTCGTCCGAACAGTCACACGTGCACGAGCCCGCAACAGAATCCCGTCCTGGGCGACGGCATCGAGCGTACCAGCCCCTTTGCGAGGATCGGGGCAGTCGATCACCTTGGGGTAAACGCTGGTACGAACGGCTTCAAGAACGTCGCGGCCAGCCAGGTCGATGGCCTGAGCCGTCTGCCAGTCGAGATCGATGTTCGCACGATGGGCAGCGACCAGAGACCGGATGACGTTAGGTACGTTGCCCCCGGCAAGATAATGCGATTCCAGGTCACGTGTCGTGATCGGGTAGACTTCCGTCAGACCTGCCTGAACGGCGGTAATCTTCGCCCGCACGATCACTGAAGGATTGACCTTTCGAATGGTCATCATAATCAGATGAGGAAATGAAATTCCTGCATTTGTCATCAGACACTGAATCCACAGGCTGATGAAGCGAGCAAAAATGGCCACAAAGATCAGGGCGATCAGGCCCACGACCGCTGCAATGACGAAGATCGTCGTGGGATTCAATTGAGCGAGAATCAGCGATTTCAACATGGTGAATTCAACTCCCTTCGAGGGATTTGTAGAAAAAAGGCCAATCAGAAGAGATTTGATCACGAATTCTACAGTCTTAGCTAACTCTGCGGGATCTCAAAGTCAAGCCGCGACGAGGGATCGGCAGCGTTTGATGTCACTGGCGGTTCGCCGGGACGCACGAGCAAACGGTTTCCGCGGACTTCAATCACTTCGATCGACTTGCCTGATTCGACAATCAGCCCTTCGGAAATTGCGTGTAATCGCTCACCATTGACCATGATCAAGCCCCCAGGAGTCAGTGGCGAAACCGTTCGGCCAAACTGTCCCACCAATTCCTGCAAGTGAAGTCCCTGCTTTGCAAACGGTGTTAACTCTTCGGATTCAGGGGCTTCCAGCAGGACTCGTTTTCCCAATGCCGTTCCGGGCAAGATGTAGAATGCCATTCCGATTGCCAACGGAACGAGCCCCAGCAAGACGCCACAAAAGGCCCAGAAGATATTGGGGTGTGATGTTCCCCAGGCTCGATAGGCGAATACGATCGAGACAACCAGCGTAAAAAACGTGATCAGACCGAGGAGTCCACCAGAGGGAACAAAAACCTCGGCCGTCAGAATTCCAATACCAGCAATCAACAACAGGATTGCGAAGACGGCGTTTGAGTCCATTTCGCGTATCGGTACCTTGTCAAAAAATCGTAACCGTCAGGAAGTGGTTGTAATTCCGCCATGAGTTCCTATTAGTGTATCTCTCCACGAACCAGAGACAACCTCCGACGGTAAGAAACACGTCCGTTACATTGCTTCACATCAGCAGTTTCACAGCGATTCGGATTACGGATCTCAAATCTTCAACGCGTTCATTTCTGATCGCCAGTCACTTCGATTCCAATCTTTTCAGAAGTTGCCGGGCTCGGCTTTTCCAGCGGCCGTGGCGGCGGGCGATCGCTGCCGGGCTGCCGTTCACGTCGTAGATCAAGGCTTGCAGGTGATCGCGTGCGACTTGTGAATTCCCTTGATCTGCGTGCAGACTCGCCAGCAGATACACGGCTTCGGGGTGCCGCCAGCGATGGACGTGACGCTCCAGATGATCGATGGCGATGGGGGTTTCATTCAAGTCCACCAGAGATCGACCGCATGCCAGTGAGACATCGCCAAATTTGTATTGCGGGTCCTTTTCCATGATCCGAGTCGTGAATTCTCGCACTTCGGCGGGACGACGTTGAGCCATTGCTGCCTGAGCTGCTCCCCAGAGGGCTGGCAGGTTCTGCGGTTCTTTGGCCAGCGCCCGCTGGTAGGCAGTGGCTGCCTCATCGAACCGTCCGACATCGCGCAGGGCATCTCCCCAGAGGATGAATTGATGCGGATTTCCGATCTGGATCGCTGCCGTCTCCAGCCGATTCAGTTCGTTACCTCGTGTCCAGCGACGCATGAAGGCGGGAGGACGCAGTTCAGTTGAAGGAAGAAAACGCGTCGTGAAGTAAGCGAGTGGGCCGATGACGGGGACAAAAATCAGCAGCCAGAGCCAAGTCTGCCGATCAGGTTCTGTCCGGATGCAATGCAGCAACATCCAGAACCACAGGATCCCATAGGCCAGCCCCAGCAGTCCGCCAAACATTTCTCCGAGCCAGCCTCCTGGAAGCATGTGCCAACCCGGTGCGTCTGACAATTGAGCCAGCAGGAACACGACGGCATCTCCGGATGGAAAATCAGAAACAGGCCTGTGAGATCGAGCAGGGACAGTGTTGAAATGACACGTCAAATCGTAATCGACCTACTCACCGGATGACAGTTCTAACAGGTGTTGAAAATCCGGGTCGTCTCGCAAAGAGTCGAAATCGGTTTCTTCGGGGATCAGCTTGACCATGCTCCGGTTCATCCGCAGGGCTCGCCCCAGCCACGACAACGCATGGTCTTTGTCATTTGCCAATGCGTAATAGCAGGACAAGTTATAGAGCACGAGGGGGACGGTGGGGTGATGTTGGTAAGCGATTCGCATCGATTCAATCGACTGATCCAGTCGATCCGTTCGCTTGAAGCACCAGGCCATCCCCAGAAGGGCATCGAGTGATTTGGGGTCGAGTTCATGAGCTCGCTGGAAGCACTCGAGCGCTCGATGGTGTTCCAGCTTGGCTCGCAGGGCATCGCCGCGCAGCAAATGCCATTCGACAGCAGATTCACTATCGGAAACCTGAGTCAATGCATCCAAGGCATGATCGGGCATACCCAGCGAAAGATATCCTTCTGCCGCTTGCAGATGACGTTGGCGTTTCCGGGCCAAGTTGAAGATCATGATCGGTTACGGCTCAGGGGAAGTGATGTCTGATGGTGCGTAACAGGGATCAGCATGACGCGCCAGCACCGGGAAATTACGGTTTGGGGAGCTTGATATCTTTTGCCTCGTAACGCGGGTCCCAGAAGCTCTCGGCGAACTTCATCCCGAATCCGGGTGATAATTCCCAGGCGGCTCGACGTGCCCAGGGAGTTCGCGGGTGATTCTTGATCACTTCCTGGAACTCTGCCTTGGCCAGTTCGTGCTGCTTCTTGAGTTCGGCCATATCGACCCGCGTTGCGCGAATCTGTTCTTTGTCCGGTTCCAGCAACGCCGCAACGCGATGAATATCCCAGAAGTTGTTCTTCGGATCTTTAGGGATGGGCTTTGCCTTCTGATGCGCATCGAGGGAGATCAGCAGTTGAAACAGTCGCACGCGATAGGCCAGGCACTGGGCATGCATCAGATCATAGTTGGCTCGCCACCGCTGTGACTGTTCCCGATCTCGCAATTTCTTCACGTCATCCAGCACCTTGACTGCTTCATTCAACATCCCCATCGCACGCACGGCTCGGTCAAACGTGACCTTCCCCTGTGTGGCAAACTTGCTGGGGTCAAGGCTGTACTGGTGCTCCTGCATGTTGAGTTCTTTGTCCAGGTGCGGGTTCAGCTTGACGATGACCTGCCACTGGGCATCACGAAACTTGCTGCTGCTGCGTTCCCGTGCATATTCGAAGCGTGAACCGAGTTCCGGCAGGTATTCGCGCATGTCGAGCAGGTCAAACTTGCGTTGTTCGAGCGATCCCGCCCCGGCAAGGTTGGCTTCGGTCCCCGGAAGCATGAAGAAGATCCCTCCGGTTTCCTTGGCAATGCGAACCTGTTCATACGGGCCAAAGCCGCTCGAGAAAACATCCCAGCGACCGTGCAGACCGTCGAACTGCAAACATTCGGGAAAAGGCGTTTCGGGCCCGCGATTGATCTGCAGCCAGTGAGTCAGGTTGTATTTCGGATCGACCCAGCTCATTCGGGCATAGGGGTAGCCGAACACAGAGTAATGCCCGAGAACATAGACCGGCGTATCGCTCTTCTTGCAGCGATCAATGGTCTCTTCGACGAGCTGGCCATCGTCGCCCGATTCATCTGACACCAGAATCACGACCAGTTTTCGCTTTTGTCGTACAGCCCCTGCCTGATACTTGCTGACAGCCGACATGATCGCAGCACAAGTGTTTTCTTTACCGCTTTCGTCGATCTTGATGTTGTCGATGGCCTTCTTGATCTCATCGACATTGGCGGTCGGTTTCGATGTCAGCTCTGTGACCTTCTCGCCGAAGCTCACCACGGTCGTCAGCAGAATTTCGTCCGAAGCCTTCAGCTTGGAGTCGTGCTTCTGGACAAGGCCGAGTTCCTCATACACTTTGTGAAAACGCTCGCGGATTTCTTTCTGGTCGTCCTTCATGCTCTCGGATTCGTCGAACAGCCAGACGACGTGCACTTTGGATTCGCGCATCAGTCGAACCAGTTCCTGCGTCATCTGTCCGAGTGCGGCACCGTAGCCTTCGACCACGCGTCCAACTTCACCCGTCACCTGCCCCGTCCCCAGGTCTTTGCTGATGATGTTCAGGCCGGGGACGTTCATTGACCCGATATTGACTTTGACATCCGGGACTCGCAGGCTTTCAGCCTGTTCGATCTTTTGTTGAGCAACTACCGGCCCGGCGGTGCCACCCGTGCCCGTCATCCCCATGGCCATCGAGCCAGAAGCGTAATTCACGGCCTCAGCAGCCACCGTCGACTGTTCGACGTCCTGAGTAAATTCTTCCTGGACTCGCTCTTCATCGAAGACGGAATCAAGAACAGTTTGCAACTGGTCCAGTGGGCCCTGGAAGACGATGAACGAGAGGGCTACCAACGACGCCACGTGCAGCAGCAGGGAGATTGTGACTCCGACTACGACATCGCGATTGACTTTGACCATGATTCATCGATCTCCGGCAAACGGACTCCGATGAGGCGGGCGGATGAAGCGGCGAACCGACCAGCTCGAAAATACATATTACGAAAATCCCCTTGCGAGAACCTCAGCAAGGGGAATCGAATTCGTTGAAATTTGAAATTTTAACTGCGACTGAACAGCGCTGCGGTCTCAGGTCCGTCCAGATTCCATCAGATGTCACGTCGCTGAGGCTCAGCGTTAACCATCACTTTTTTCTTCTTTTTCGTGACGGGATCTTCAACTTCGATGAACTTCGGGCCGGGCTTGTTGTTGCCGCCACCCATTCCGGCTGGAGCGGGATTGAAGTGTGATTCTTTCCATTCCCAACCCATAGGTGAACCGAGTTCGCGCTCGGCGAGCATCTGCCATGGTGTGTTCGGGTGATCATCGATGACTCGCTTCAGGTATTCCATCGCCTTGTTGGCAAGTTTCTTGGTGTTGGCCCCTGAGTTGATATCCTTGGAGGGAACCAGCCGCCATTGGTTGCTGCCAGCTTTGTCGAATTTCTTAGGTGAGCTCTTCATTTCAGCGAGCATCATATTGTAGCCAAAGCTGCGTGCCTGCAGGGCCAGAACTCGACCCATCGCCAAGTCGTATCCAGCCCGTGATCGTGCGTCCTTGATCTTGGCACGGTCCTTTTCGCCGGGTTCGAGCATCGCCTTCAGGGCGTTCAATTTGTATTCGAGTTCTGCGGCGGGACGTTGAGCTTCGCCAATCGCGGTTCGCAGGACGGTGTCGTTGTCTGCGGGGAATTCGAGTCGCGGCAGCGGAACGCTGTCGACCCTCAGGGTGCGAGCCACGTTGATCAGGCAACTCTTAGCCTTGTTCCCGTTGATGTCGTGATCGATCATCGCGATCGGACGATAGTCCGGGGCATAGTTTCGCATGGTTTGCGGATCAAACGTCTTGCCTCGCCCTTCATTGGCAATGAAGTACAGACCATTCGTTTCCGAGCAGAGTCGAGTGAGTGCGTACGGTCCGAATCCCGACGACATGTTTTGCAGGTCGTAATCGTTCGTACCCCAGTAGGCCAGTCGCAGTGATTCTGGATAAAGGGTTTCCGGTCCACGGTGCATAACCCCCAAGACCGTTTCACCGCTTTCGAGAGTAAACGGTGCTTCCGTCGTATCGCGTCCAAATGGTGCAGCGTCACCCACGCAGTAGCAGCGCATCCCGTAACGCTTTGTGGAAACGATAGCAGTTTCCAGGAACTGAGGTGCGTCGGAACCAGCTTCGTCGGTCACGATAATGATCATGATGTCGCGATGCATATCCGTGCGGTACTTCTGGAAATGCTTCGCTGTTTGCGTGACGGCTGCAAACGTGTTTTCGTTGCCCGAGGCTTCGGACTTGATCGAACGGACCTGACGAACGAGATCCGTTGGATCGTCGATCGGCTCCTTGGTCAGGATGTTGGTGCGTTCGCCGTAGACAACAACGGCGCTTTTCAAGGCCTTGTCAGCAGTGACATTCAGTGCATTCAGCTGTTTGTAGACGTTTTCAACCCGATCAGCGATAGCCGCACGACGCGACGACAGAGACGGCGAAACGTCAAACATCCAGACGACCAGCGTCTTCTTCTCTCGCAGAGAATTTGCGATTTCCCAAGCCAGGCGATCCACAGCCCCTTCGACCCCACCTGGGTGTTCGGTCGCACCCGTCGTGGCGACGTTGGCGAGCATGTCCGATTTGGCGGGCTGAATCATTTCTTCGGTGCGGGGCGTTGGGACGTCAACGTCCTCGGCAAGTGTCCGCTCGACCTCTTTCTGAGGATCCTTTGAGAGCTGAACGGCAGCTTCTTGCGAGGCGGCGAACGAGTTGATGTCGCTATCGCTTCCCAATTGATCGGAAATCGTGGAATCGAATTTGTACTGGTCGGGATCAATCTCGTCTTCGAGACCACTTGTGATCGTCGTGAACGCTTGTATGCGATCAGCGAACTTGATCATCGCCAGCGATCCCAGCAAGACGACGTGCAGGACCAGACTGATTCCGAAAGCGATCGAAAGTTGCCGGGGAATCCGGTTACTTTCAATTTCCATTTCGAACACTTCAGGTTCATTTGCACGAAAATCAGCGCTCACGATGCACTCCCCGCAGAACAGCTAGAGGCGTGGTTGTTCACCAGAATCAGGAACAGTGTTGACCACAAATCCCCTTAAAAACCGGGACTGCAGTCTAACCATTTATTTTCTACGTTGCAAACCGCACTGTCGTCAGAACCGGCGTCTGCGTTGGCCCCGGCTCATCTTCATTCGGTTCAGACTCACAAATCCCGCCATCAGTTCCCGGATTTTGACGCCCGTTCATTAACAGCAAGAAATTCGAAACCTACCAATTACCCAGAAGTCTTGCGAAACCTTCGCCGAGATTTGGGAAAGATTACTGCGCATTTGGCACCTCTGTCGTCGAACACCGTTCCAATCGAAAAGTTTCTCCCGAACTTTTCAGTTTCCCGTCATGAGAGTGCTTAACTGATTGCAAAATATAACGTTAGAATGCCGATGTGCAGATGTTGGAAACCGCTCCGGGCTCGGTGTTGATGTTGTGAACTTTCGAAAAACTGCAGAATCAACAAACGGCATTCCTGCTTGACTCCTTAGGATCTCACCCGCTGAATTGTTCGAAACCCGCCTTATTGAACGGACGCAACTCTTTTTATACAAGAGGTTTCGGAAATGAAAATGGAGATCGTCGAAATCGACGGCGCGGGGGGAGGTCGGCTTTACGTCCGTGATCACCTGCCGGCATCAGACCATCCGATTGGAACTCTCGTCTGCGTTCACGGACTGGGAGAGCACGGAGGAAGATACGGACACTTTGCCGAGTGGCTGGCTGAGCGGGGCTGGCGAGTGATTATTGGCGACCTGCGAGGGCACGGGTGTTCGGGCGGCACGCGGACGCATGTCCTTTCCTTTGAAGAGTATCCGCTGGATATTGCCGAAATCTGGCGTCATTTTGGACTACAGAATTCGTCGGCGGTTCTGTTTGGTCACAGCATGGGCGGGCTGATCGCAATACGCGCCGTGCAAATGGGTTGTGTCGATCCTGCGGCCATTGTTCTGACATCGCCGCTGCTCGGACTGAAGCTGCGAGTCAATCCTATCAAGCGGTTGCTGGGGCAGTTGCTCGTCCGGTTTATCCCAACCGCACGATTCCGAAACGGCCTCGATCCACGCAATATGACTCGCGACGCCCGGTTTGCCGAGGAGCGGCGGAATGATCCCCTGATCATTCGTACAGTGACGGCCAGTTGGTTCTTTGCCATGCAGCGCTGTATTCAAGAGGGCCTGCGGGATGCGGCCAAAATTCAAATCCCGATCCTGGCGTTCCGCGGAATGCAGGATGAGACGACGGACGGAGATGTTCTGTCGGGCTGGCTCTCCGAAACCAACTCCCCGTCGCGTGAACTGGTCTCGCTGCCGATGCATGTCCACGAAGTCTTTCACGAATCAGACTGGACTGAGTCTATGGATCGGATGGTCCAGTGGCTGGATCAGGTAGGGGTTGTCCGCATGACGCCTGGGCGACGGTCAAATTCCCCAACCAGCCCCTGAGTTTTCAGCAGGCAAATGGAATCCTCTTCTGGCGTCACCGTTTCCTGCTGATTACACTATTACTCCAAA
Source organism: uncultured Schlesneria sp. (assembly GCA_903911795.1). Taxonomy (GTDB): domain Bacteria; phylum Planctomycetota; class Planctomycetia; order Planctomycetales; family Planctomycetaceae; genus Schlesneria. The sequence goes on along the minus strand of CAIWEX010000290.1, from coordinate 9,918 downwards.
TGCGAGTACTTTCACGAACACACTACCGAACCTGTTCAAACCGTCGAGGTGCGGCGGCGATGGATTACATGTTGATCCTGGCTGCCATGCTGCCCATCGTGCTGTTTATCGTCACGAAGGGGAAGCGAGTGATGCAACTGGTGTGGGAAATGTTGTGCGTGCAAATTTCGTGGCCTTTAATGTGACAGCCTGAATCAACGTTTGTCCCGTCTCGGACGGCAACGACATCTGCGGGGAACATGACATGTGGCAAGGCTCTTGGCGAAAACTTTGGCAGCGTGTCCATCGCGACGAGCGCGGGGCTGTCAGTCTGGAAACGATCTTGATCGTGGCGGCCATCGCGCTGCCGATCCTGATCTTCATCTTGAAGTACGGCTGGCCGAAGATTCGTGACTACTTCAACCAGGGGATGCAGAACCTGGAAAACGAAGGAAGCAATGTCACCAACGGCGGCGGTGGTTCCGGGACTGGAACGAACTAGTACACGCTGCGATCAACTGCCTGCGATCAGTGGTCAGCAGGTGTGCGTGCCTGGGGTTCCAGATTGCTTCTGAATTGTGAAACACTGAACTGTCGGTTGGGTGCGAGGTCGCTGTGACTTGGACCGTTGGGATTCTGGTCACGTTGTTACTGTTGCTGCTGGTGGCGACGATCACGGATATTCGCGCCCAGATGATTTACAACTGGAACACGTATCCCGGCATCGTGCTGGGATTCGTCATGCGATCAGCGGCGGGTGGAATGCCTGCCCTGGAAGACTCCGTGAAAGGATTCTTCGTCTGTGGCGGTCTGATGTTGGTCTGTTTTGTGCTGTTTGGATTGGGTGGGGGTGATCTGAAGCTGATCGCCATGATGGGGGCATTTCTTGGATTTGAACGCGGGGTGGAAGCCCTGCTGTGGACGTTAGTGCTCGGAGGGATCTTCGGGGGTATTGTGATTGTCTGGCAAACCGGGTTTATGAATATCGTTCTTCAAATCGCTCGCCATCTTGGCAAGGTCTGGCAGGCGGGGGGCTGGGTCCCGGTGCCGCCTGCAGCCCGAAAACCGTTGAAGCAAACATTGTTTCTGGCACCGGCGGCGCTGGTGGCTGTCCTGATCGTGACGAATGACTTGTGGCTGAATATTCTGAATCTGAGTGGAATGCGTTAGTGTCGGGGCGGTGATAACAGCGGGCTTGATCAGTGACACGCTCCTCCGGATGTTGGAATTCTGCGATCTGTAATGAGTCGTGTGGTGTTGAATGAGGTTGCCGTGAATCGCCAAATCCTCATCGCCTGCTTCCCTTGCTTCGTCGTGCTCTGTGCGTCGTTTGTGATCCTGCGCCTGGTACTCGCCGTGGGGGCGAAATCGTGGAACTGGCAACGACTGCGGCAAGTGCATGCCTGTCAGCAAGGGGGCGTTCAGTCACTCGCGTTTGTTCTCACAATGCCCGTCTTCGTCATGGTCGTGCTGCTGATCGTTCAAGTGAGCCAGTTGATGATTGCGCAGATGGTGATCCACTACGCAGCATTTGCGGGTGCCCGTTCCGCAGCCGTCTGGCTACCCGCAGCTTTGCAGGATGCGAATCTGGAAGTCAATGATTACATCGAAGTGGAAAACCGCTTGAATGAGCGTCCAACAATGTCCGATGGCGATTACACCGATTACGAAGTAACTCCTGCCAGTAACAGCTTGAAACTCTGGAAGGTCCGGGCGGCCGTTGTTCAGGCGCTGATGCCGCTCTGTCCGTCTCGAAACCTGGGAGCCCGCGGACAGATGCCCTATCTGGCGAGTCTGGCGCTGGCCAACCAACAGGTCTATGCCATGCTTGTTCCGGCCTCGCAGTCCAATTCCCAGATCGCGAACCGGATCGTGAACAAGTTGAACTATGCCGATCAGAACACGCGAGTCATTGTCGAATGGCGTGACTCGTTCGATCCCAGGGGACGCGATTCTCTGAATTACACCGCTTACAACGTTCGCAATCATACTTGCCCGGATCCCGAGCGGCAGTCGACGTTTCGCGAGGCTGAAATCGGCTGGCAGGATCCGATTACTGTCTATGTGATTCACCAGTTTGCCCTCTTGCCAGGTCCTGGCCGGTTGCTGGCAGCGCGACTGGTTCGAGCCGATGGACTGCCGGACCGCGTCAGTCCACGTATTAATGCCACTAATCTGGATGCCTCGCGAACGCTGTACACCACGCAGATTCAGGCTGCTGCGACGATGACATGCGAAGGCTGGAAATCGGTTAAGCCTTATATCCAGCCTTCGTACGCCTTGCCGACAAACTAGAAGGTCCGTTGGCATGAACATGGGAATGCAACATTTCTGGCGGCGAATCGCGGGGCGGAGACGGTCCGCGCGCCTCGCCGGAGAAGAGGAGACCTTCGGTCGGGTGTTTCGGCGGGGTCAGGAGACCCGCGCCGAACAGGGGCGGAGACGGTCCGTGTGCCACGCTGGAGAAGAGGAGACCTTCGGTCGGGCGTTTCGGCGGGGTCAGGAGACCCGCGCCGAACATCGTCAGACCCGCGCCGAACAAGAAACGGGCTGTACTGAATTCTCCTCGAATTTTATCGGGCGATTGCATCGGGATCAGCGGGGGGCAATCAGCGCCCTGTCCGTGTTTGCCATCTTCATGTTTACCATCCTGCTGGTGCTGGTCGTGAATGTCGGGCGGCAGATTGATGACAAGTTGCGAATGCAAAACGCAGCGGATGCCGCCGCCTATTCCGGAGCGACTGTGATCGCTCGCGGGATGAATGCGATCGCGTTCGCCAATCATCTGGAATGCGAGACGTTCGCTCTGGTGGCGTACATGCGCGAGGGGCGTGATCGCAAGTCCGAGAAATTTGTCCCGGAAATTCTGCAAGCCTGGGAGGCTGTCGGGCGAGCGTTTTCCACGGGAACAGGGACGCAGCCCCTGTCTCAAAAGTTCAAAAAGATGGGTGAAGCCATCCTGCAGAAGATTCCGATCGAAGGAATGATGGTTCAGGAATTCGCCCAGATGGCGTACCTGGAATCCAAGCTGACGCTGCCGCTGTTCGAATACATTCTGGCGGGCCCCGAGTTCGAGAACAGTGCTGGCATTCCGGATCGATCTCCTGAAGGGGGATTCCTGCCACGATTTCAACGAGCCGTCTTACTGACCGTTCCCTACATTGCCAGTGTGGCCACCGATGAACTGGCTCAGCGGTACGGCACCAGAACGAAGTCGCAACATCGCAATCTGGATCTGCATGGGCTGTTGTGGTGCACCAATGTGACCGTCGTCGGTCAGCGCGACGAAAATGCTGCTCTGACTCGCACGCTGCCGATGATTGATTCTTCGCGCTACGGCCAGGACCTGATGCAGGTTGGCGAAAACGTCGTTCCTGATTGCCCCACGTGCTATTCGTGTTCAGAGTGCATTTCCCGCAAGCTCAGGCACATCCGGGCTCATCAGTATCTGAACGACTGGATTCGACTCTGGATGAGTCCTTACTTTGAATACCCTGATGATGGAACACCGGATTACGGGGCATCCTCCGCGAAGATGTCCAATTACATCAACTTTTGGCGGATCTATACCTGCGCCAATTTGGACAACCTGCTTAACCACGAATACCCACTGACCAATCTGCCATTCGTGATGCGTGATGCACCGACGCGACCTTACAACGGCGCGCCGTCTCAGGGGCCACAACCGAATTCGCCATGGGATTTTGATGGCTGCGTGATGACACCCGATTATCCGGAACGGCCCTGTGTTCCCGCCAGCCCGATCACGCAGTCAACCCTCGAAGGCTCGTACAACTTTATTTCCGCGGTTTATTGGCCACATCAAAAACCGATGTTTCCGGGGCTGTTCAAGAACCCGCTGGAACGAGACAGTCAGGCCTATGCAACGGCGTACGCTCAGGCCTCAGTCTTCCTGCCTCGCGGCAAATTCTCACGCGTGAATTGGGGGCCTCGCTGGCCTGAAAATGCTCCCTGGGTCCACTTGTATCCCTGTCCTCCGAATGGAACCTGCTGCGCTTACCTGTACGACACGGCTCCCGGATCATGGGATCTGTATAGCTGGTCGAACAGCAATCCCGGCCATCCGCAGATCGCATGGCATTTGCCGACATTTGCCATGAACACGCGTTGGGAACAGTTTGGTGAGTGGGATTCGTTCAATCAGAACTGGACCGTTAAACTGGTTCCGGCCACTGCGGCGAATGTTCCGACGATCTTGTCACAGCATCCGGGAACGTATTTGAATGGTGCGTTGTCTGGGTCGCAGCCCCCGAATCTGACGAACATGTCTCTGCAACAGTTTCACCTCGTGAATACTCATTGATTATGCGACGAATCTCGACATTGCCGTCTTCGGAAGCCCCTCTGGGGTCGGTGCGCCGGTGCGTGCATGGCATGGTTCGAATGCATGCACGACAGGGATTGGCACCACTTGAGTTCACACTCGCGTTGCCAATCCTGGTCATGATGATGGCTCTGATGATCGACTTTGGAGTCGTTGGGGCTTGGAAGATTCGGACTCAGACAAACGCCCGTTATGCCGCTTATCGCACGGTCAATGCACGAACCGGTCAATACAACCCGAATCCGCCGTATTGGCCGGCGAACGCACCGCTGACAACCAATAGTGGAACCGATCTTCCCACGTCCAGCCAACTGTGGGATTCGCGCCAGGAATTGCTGTGTCCTTGCGTCCGAGGTCCGCAATTGACTGCACCGCACGCGGACAACACCGTCAATGTTCCCGGACGCATGGAAATGGATGGCTTGGTTCTGGAAGGAAACGCCATCCTCGATAAACCACTGCCACTGCTGCGCGGAGCTATTCCTGGAAGCGGTCGGTTCAGGTTCAACTTGAAGCAGGATGTGTTTGACAATCAATGGCAGTTCTATGCGATTGGCATTCCATGGAATAACCATATTCGAGCTGATCTTTGGTGGGACATCGACCATTCGGAGCTCGCCGCACGTGATGGCGACATCAGCACGAACCTGCAAGCTCTGGAGAATCACCTTCGCGAATTGCAGCAGAGTACTTATCGCTCGGATTTGTATCCCCTGGACAACGACGAAGAATTCATTCGTTATTCCGGGTTTCCACCGCCAGACTTATATCCACGGATGAGCCGTTTGTGCATGTTAGACCCTCGGGATGTCTACAACAGCGGGGTGTCGAGGCTGGATGGTGACGGTCAACGAAACGCCGGATCTCTCCTGTGCCGGATCGACGATCTGCCTTGCAGTTTCTCACGCCGGTTTACGGGTATGTATCGTTCCTGGATTTGTGAACTGGAAATGTGTGGCTTCAACGACGCCGCGATCGATCCGCTCCGGCAGCGTTACAAAGATCTGGCTCAATTTATGGGAACGCTGCCGCGATGTGGAAATCCGGGTGACCTGACTCCCTGCCAGTGTCCACCGATGACGCGTTGTCCTTGTCCGCCGTCGCCCGTGGGAGTTGGTCATTGACAGCCCCCACGCCGAATGGGCCGACACCCAGCGAACCTGCGCCGACTGATGTTGCCACAACCAGTACCGTAACCGCTGGCTCGAGTCTGGCGCGCCGGATGACTCGTCGAGCCATTGACCTGCTCGTGATTTCCTTTTTGATTGTTGTGGGGCTGTCGACAGGCCAGCAATTGATCGAATGGTGGCGAGTCGATCCAGCCTCGGCTCCAGAACCACCGATGGTGAATCCCGTGGACCTGGACTGGAATCGGACCCCTGTCACAATCCAGTTTGGTTCCGCTTCAACGTCACTCGAGCGGATACCGTTCGCCGGGGGACGAAAGCAACTGGATGACGAATTAACGCGGTTGGGCAAGGCAATCGTCACAACGACGGAAATCATCCCGAGCGTGATGGACGAGGCCGAGCGTGACTGGCTGGAAGCGTTGCAGGCTGCCCCGCCTGTCTTCTGGGATTCCACGCGAGGCAATGTCTATCGGCGACAAGAACCACTTCCGTCATTTGTGGCGACGCGATTCATCGAGCAGAGTGGAAACGATTTGATCACGCAGCGAATTGTCGGCTGGGGGCTGGCCTTTCCCACCGCACCGGGAGAGTGGACAATCTATGTTTTCCATCCCCGCTCCGCGAAAACAGCTCAGCCTGACACGATCACCCGGATCGAACTTCCGCTGGGCGCGCAGAATGTTACCAGCCTGGGGGGATCCGATGGTTGTCAGTGGCGCGTGTTTCAGGGTCGCGGTGACATCGCCGGGTGGGTACAACATTTCGAAGAACAATTTGGAACGGGCGCACTTGTGTCTCGTGACGTCAGTGAGAATTCTGCAAACTTGAAATATCGGCGCGAACGAATTCTGTCGGATGTACAGATTCGGCGCGAGCATGATGGTCGGTTGACAGGTGTCATCTGGTCAGCTCCGGAAAGGGAATCGCGATGAAGGGTGTTCAGGGAATTCTGCTATCAATCGGCCTGGGACTGGCAGGGGCTGTCTGCAACTGGATGTATCTGGAGCGACTCGCTGGTAAGGAAGCCAAGGTATCGTTCATCGCGATCCGATCTGATGTTCAGTTGAACGTCGGTGACCTCCTGCGCGAGGATCATCTGGTCAGGATCAATATTCCTCGCAGTGCAGTCGGAAACCTCGAACAGGTCGCCCCGCGCTATGAAGAAATGAAACTAATCACCGGATTTCCAACGACACGCAGTTTTCAAGGGGGGGAACTGGTGCTTGGGCAGGACATTCGCACCCCCGCAACGAAGGACCTGAACGAAAAGCTGGGGGTTAACGAAGTCGCTCTCTGGATTCCGGTCGACACTCGCACGTTCAATTCCTCGCGAGTAAATCCAGACGACGAAATTTCATTCGTCCTGCCTCGTGTGGGTGGTGCGATTGCAACACCGGGTGGTGGAGAGGGAGGTGGGACACCCACGGTTGCGTCGAGCAGCGAAATCGTTGGGCCGTTCCGAATCCTGGAGATCGGGAACCGGACAGGCCGCCCCGAAGTCCAGCGAGCCTCGGGAGTCCGTCAGGCGATCGACAGTTCAATTACGATCGTCGCCAAGCTGGAGAAGGGACATCTGGATGCCAAGACTGAACGTGTTACGGAATACATGCGTTCGACAAAGTCCCAGGGTCTGCAGGTGATCGTTCATCCCAAGGCCAAGTGATTGCCGCTGACATGGGGCACGCCTTTCAGCCTGCTCGTCTCATTCGTTAACAAGTTCATTGGTATTCCTCATCAGCAGCGGGCATTTTGAAAACGTGCCTCCAGTGCTTTTGGCAACGAGATTGATTTGACATGCAGTCACTGATTCACGAACTTGATGCCGCTGTTCGTTCGGGCCGTCCTGTCTGTTACACGGCACTGGTCGAAACTCGCGGATCCACGCCTCAAAAGGCGGGTGCTGCAATGCTGGTCTTTCCCGATGGCTCTCAGATCGGCACGCTCGGTGGTGGCTGTGTTGAGGCCGAAGTCAAACGGCGTGCCTTGCAGGTTCTCGAGAAGGGGTCGACCGAGCTGCTGACCTTTCAACTCGACAGTGACTACGGTTGGGATGACGGATTGATCTGCGGTGGTCGGATGAAGATGCTGGTGGATCCGGTTCGCCCCGGAGGCGATGCATCGTACTTCCGTGTGCTGCTCGATACCGTGACGGCCGGGATCGGGGCGACCGAAGCAATCGTGATCGACACCGAGAAATCCGGTGGCGGGGCTAATACCGAGCGGTGGCTGCTGGATGACCATGGCGAAGTACTGGCTCGACGGTCTGCGGATTCGGCGACTGCAGCGAACACAGTCCCCGGACCGATCCTTGCGCATCTGAAGCCGCTGGATGAACGGCCGCGACCCTACATTGCCTCAGGCGTCTCGTATCTGCCGTATCTCAAACGCTGCCGATTACTGATTGTTGGGGCAGGTCACGTTGGGCAACGTGTGGCTGAGCTGGCAACGGATGTTGGCTTCGATGTCTGGGTCGTCGACGATCGCCAGGAGTATTGCAATCACGAGCGATTCCCACGTGCTCGACGGTTGATTGTTGATACGTTTGATACAGCACTACGTGGACTGCAGATTGATTCCAGTACGTATTGCATCATCGTGACGCGAGGTCACAATCATGATGAGCAGGCGCTGTTTCACCTGGCGGAAACCAAGGCGAGATACGTCGGGATGATTGGTAGCCGTCGCAAGATCAAGCTGATCTTTGACGATCTGTTGCGCGACGGAATTTCACGTCAGGCACTGTCACGCGTTTATGCTCCGCTGGGCTTTGATATCGGATCACAAACTGTTCCAGAAATTGCCGTCAGCATTGTGGCCGAGTTGATCGCTCATCGAAATCTCGGCCAGCTTCCTGAAAAGGTGCGTCCTGCGAGTGTCCTGGATGAAATCCTTAGTCCGAACGAAATGAATGCATCCGAGAACACTTCACGTTGAATTCTGGATGATTGAGATGAGATCGCCAACGCCGCTTTCGTTGGACGCTTGCTGAAACAGGCGCGCAAGGCACGACCAAGACTCGATGAAAGAATCAAAAGACGCATGTCCCGTGAACCACTGCTGCGACTGACTTCAGCCGGACTCTATTGTTCGCGCGGGGGATTTCACATCGACCCCTGGAGTCCCGTGGCGTGTGCTGTGATCACGCACGCTCACGGTGACCATGCCGTTCGCAGTTCGCGAAAGTATCTGGCAGCCGCATCTGGAAAATTGATTCTGCAGCATCGAATGGGACCACGCGCCCAGATTCAGCCGCTGGCGTTCGGAGAAAAACTGAATCTCGATGGCGTTGAAGTGTCACTGCATCCGGCGGGGCATATTCTGGGAAGTGCCCAGGTACGCGTCGAGCACAAAGGTGAAGTCTGGGTTGTCTCCGGAGACTACAAGGTGGCGCCCGATTCCACGTGCGAAGCGTTTGAGCCGGTCAAGTGTCACACCTTCATCACAGAATCGACATTTGGCGATCCGCACTATCACTGGGCTCCGCAGTCGGTTACGTATGCCGCCATTCACGATTGGTGGCGTGAAAACCAGTCACAGGGGCGTGCGAGTCTGCTGTACGCTTATTCCCTTGGGAAAGCTCAACGAATCCTGGCGGGCCTCGATCCGTCGCTGGGACCGGTCTACGCACATCCCAATATCGAGCAGATGAACGAACTCTACCGACAATCCGGGGTCGCATTAACTGCGACGCGCGGCTGGAACGACACTTCACTGATCACAGACTGGCCCCGTGCACTGATTTTGATGCCGCCCGCCTCACGCTGGGAAAAGGGGCTCGCCTTTCACGGTCACTATGCCACGGCATTTGCCTCGGGGTGGATGGTCCTGCCCGATGAACCTGGCAAGCGGGGAGTGGAACGTGGGTTTGCACTCTCGGATCATGCCGACTACGGCGAATTACTGAGTGCCGTAGCAGCAACCACAGCCGAGCGGATTCTGGTCACTCACGGGTACATTGAGGACTTCGTTGCGACACTGAAATCACGAGGCTATGACGCTTCGCCGCACAAGACGCCACGCTGTAAGAAACCACCAGTCGTCGTGCGAACGTGAGTTTTTCGGAATCTAATCGCCCCTGAATTCAAACAGGGTCTTGATGATGCAATGGCAATGGAAAAACCCCGGAATCGCTCGATTCCGGGGTTTGCTTTTGACTGAATAACGATTGCCACGAGCATCAACTGCTACCAGTTGCTCGCAATGGATTATCGCTTTTGAACGAGAATATTCGTTCCCTTCTTGTTCGACAGGACGATGTCTGGCAGTTTGTCGCCGTTGATGTCGCCGACGAAGAACTGGGTGCCGATTCCCGTGTCCGTTCCCGCTTCAATCTTGTGGCGGGTGAATGTCGGGGGAGACTTGTCAAGCTTTTTCTCCCCGCGACAGAGATTAACCCAGGATCACTTCGCGCGTTCAATAATCCGAACGACACGCCAACGCTTTTCCTTGGATATGGGTCGGGTT
>CAIWEX010000289.1 GCA_903911795.1 uncultured Schlesneria sp. | reverse complement strand
CCTGCTGATCCTGGTGACCTTACTCGTTTCGACAATTGAAATCGTGAACCGGAGGCAGCGTCATGGCACGACGTGAGTCCTGGTTTCCGCACCTTTTCGACGCATGTGTCTGGATGGCACCGGTCCCGATCGCAGGTCTCTTTCTCTGGTTGTTGAGTGACCTCATCATTCGAGGAAGCGGAGCGTTCTGGCCAGTTGATACCGAGGGCACCGGGACTCGATCAGTGATTGTGATTGCAGAACAAATCATTCACTTTCTCTCGGCATCTCCTGAACGAGCAGGGCGGGGGGGAGGAATCGGTCCGATCCTGGTTTCAACAGGATTGATCCTAACGGTTTGCATGTCTGTGGCGCTGCCGATCGGTCTAGGAACTGCGATCCTGTTGAGTGAATTCGTGGAGGAGCAAAATCGATTTGGCCGACTGGTCCGTCGCAGTCTGGATGTTCTGGCTGGAGTGCCATCAATCGTTTTCGGGCTGTTTGGGAATGCCTTTTTTTGCCGATTTCTGGGACTGCGATTCTCAATCGCAGCGGGCGGACTGACTCTCGCCTGTATGGTCCTTCCACTTTTGATTCGGTCTGCGGAAGAAGGCTTCCGAGCCGTTCCAGATTCTCAGCGACAGGCTGCGGCAGCCTTAGGGTTTTCCCGCTGGTCGACCGTCTTCAGAATCATCGTTCCGCAAGCATCGCTGGGGATTGTCGTGGGGCTGATCCTCGGAATCGGCCGTGCGCTCGCAGAAACGGCAGCGCTGATTTTCACCAGTGGCTATGTTGATCGGATGCCACGGTCCCTGGGGGACTCCGGCCGATCATTGTCGATTCATATTTACGATCTTTCGATGAATGTCCCCGGTGGAAATGCGAACGCATACGGATCAGCGCTCGTGCTCGTCGTGTGTCTTGTGGTGATCAATGTGAGTGCCCGTAAATTGGCGGCGAGCTTTCTTCATCGGGAGGTTTCTCACACCTGATGACAATTTCAACACCCGTGACGATTCGCGACCCGTCGCCGCGAGCCAGACCGACGATCACAACGAAGAACCTGACGATTCGATATGGCGATAAGGTTGCCCTTCGAGACGTCTCGTTGACGTTTGAACCTTGTACGATCACGGCAATCCTTGGTCCATCGGGAAGTGGAAAAACCAGCTTGTTGGCAAGCCTGAACCGCTTGACGGACCTGATTCCGAGTTGCCGTGTCGACGGCTCCGTTCGCATTGATGATATGGATGTTTTTGAGCGAAACACAGATGTTGTGGAGTTACGACATCGTGTCGGGATGATCTTTCAACGGCCAAACCTCTTTCCAATGACGATTCGTCGTAACCTCGAACTTCCGTTGCGTGAACATGGGCATCGGAACCAAAATTTTCTCGATGAGAAAATTGAACGGATGCTTGTTGAAGTCGGTTTGTGGGACGAAGTCAAAGATCGATTGGAACGCTCCGCATTGACTCTCTCAGGAGGACAGCAGCAGCGACTCTGCCTGGCACGTGCACTCGTGCTCGAACCCGACGTTCTGTTGCTTGATGAGCCATGCAGCGCACTCGATCCGATTTCAACAAGTATCGTCGAAGAATTACTCGTCAGGCTGCGTACTAAATGCACGCTGATCGTAGTCACTCACAACCTGGCGCAAGCCGGTCGTATCTCGGACAAGTCGGCGCTGCTCTGGTCTGAAGGGGATGGAGGCCGACTGATCGAAGCGGGCGAGACCCGTGTGATGTTCGACTCACCCCGTGAAGGCCTGACGGAAGCCTATCTGAAGGGGAAAGTCGGGTAAGCCGTTCTGAATTGCAGTTCCTAAAGACGCTCGGAAGAAATAGACGCCTCTTCTGGCTTCAGTAATGATTGAAGGTGCGCAGCAAACCCGTGGAGCCAGCCAGCCTTCCAGGAACTGATCAGAACTGCGACCACGAACCAACCGAGTCCAATGGCAAACGACATCGCTCCACCCCAGTTACTGTCGTGAATCAAAAGAACAGTTGTGCGTACGGTAATCTCGACGGCCCCCAGAGAACCCGTCACGTAAGCGGTCAATCTGTAGACCTTCATTCGTGTCATGACAGAATATCCGGTGGCAACACACACCAGTATCACTCCAGCCGCAGGCACACACCAGACCGGAATCCATTGAGTGACGTGAGCGGCACCGATCGTGCCCACCATTGCCGCTGAAATCAGCGGCGCCCCCAAATCTCGCAGAAATCGAGCGAACTCGTCACGAAAGATTAACCCCACACACAGAACGGATGTCAGAGACAAAGACAACGGGATCACAAGTGCCAAGGCACGGCTCTGAGATTTCAGTTCGAAATATACCAGCATTGAGACCAGCATCATTCCGAAGAAAACTCGGGGTGAGCCCCATTTCCGGAGGCCGAGTGAGAGTTCCAGGACGGCGAGTAATACCAGCGGCCACGATTGAGGGGCGGACGGTACGAGCAGATGGATCGTGCTGGAATCGATGCGAGTTGCCGCAGCAAGTGTTAACACAAGGCAGAACTCCGCCGACTTGACTCCACGAATCATCGCGTGAATGTAGTAGACGGTGGCAGCAATCAATGTCAGCCAGATCGGAGATCCCACCTCGCGAATCAGTCGAGAGAGAAATTCGTCATAGGCTCCGGTCGATGATGTTGAGGGAAGCGAGAGAAACAGGCCGATGAATGGAACGGACATGGCGAGACTGACAGGACCCTTGAAATTCGATACCAGTCCAATCTCCAGTAGCAGAACGCCGACCGCGAGGACCAGAGGGACCAGAAAATAGGTTCCGAAGATCGAATCAAACGCCATCGCTTCCGTGAGGGATGACCCCAGGACGGCATCGAACGACAGCGTGAGTGCGTACGCTCGAAAGCCAACGCACACACCCAAAAACACAAACAAGGACCATGGATACCAGGGCCAAAGCCACGGAGTCCCATTCTCGCGAGTCAATTCTGGACCACGTCGAATTGCCGGTAGCAACGTCAGCAGTAAAAAGCTGGCGGCAACAGGAAATAGCAGCACACGCCAGCCAACAGTCACTGCCGATAATCGAAATCCTGGAATTACCAACCAGAACGGATACAGAAACAGCAGACCGAGCAGCAAGTGGTAGGGAATTCGGAACAACCACGGCAGCCTGATTCGCAGACCTCTCAGGAGAACTTCTGACAAAACGACAGAGAATCCCAGTCCGGCCAGCAATAGCCAGCGCCCCGTTTCCGCGTCTCGAACGAGTGTCTCGTCAAAAATCAGTGACAATTCGACGAATAACAACAGAATCAGCAACAAGATTGATCGGGCGTCATCCCAGACTCGTCCAAATCGGACAATCACAAATCCGGTTGTTGCCAGGACCGCGATATAGCCAGCAATCAAACCCAATAGCGGCCACGAGGCAAACGCATCTCCGTTGTCCCGATGAAACCACTGAGCTGTTCCATGGATCACAAAACAGACACTCAGCAAGTAGAACGGATTCTGCGAGCAGATCAGTCGAGGGAGTCTGTGTAAAACGGAGTGTCGGTTCGCTGAAGTTGCGCCGGGCTGTTCAGGTTCGCGAGACTTCATCGATTCAGGTGGGACAGAATCATTGGACATGGTTCAACCTCTGTCACAAGGCCATCCGACAAACGTGAAACCGGCATTACCTTACTTAATTGGTGCTCAACCCGTGCCAAAGCCGAATGGAATTGCAAAAGAGGTTTTCGCGTCAATTTGACCAAGATTTTTGGAGGTTTGTCGAATTCGTCTCGCGAAGAACGGGCAGCAATTTTGCCTGCATGCATCAGAACGCCGCAGCCTTTAGCGACAGTTCTCTGCTCCCTGCCAGAACAGTTTCTGACAAGAGTGAACGCAAGAACTGGTACGAGTTCGGAACTTGCTCACGTGATGTATCGTGGCCAGAAAACATCCAGCAAGTCCGCCTGGGGACATGAAACGGGCTGGTATCGGCCAACTGAACCGCCGATGTACATGGGCGTGTTTGCGTCCTTTCGGGATCGGCTTATTCAGCCGACCTTGTCGATATTTAGATTTTGAGGCATCTGTGGATAAGTCCATTCGCACCATCATGCAGCTAATGACGCAGGATGCGAAGCGGATCTATGATCGCATCGTTTTTGAAATGGTTCGTGGCGGAACCGGATTCGGAGGATGGGAAGTTGCCGCGGTGCTCGAAGCCGAGTTTCGAGAAGCGACTCAACCAAGTCGGCGGTCCGAACTGATTCCTGTCGAATGCAATTCGGCGGCGGATGTCGATGGAATCATGAATTTGCTGGAAGCGATCGGATGTCAGCGACTTCCAGCGACCAACGTGACTTCGACGTTCCTTGTTGTCCGCAAGATCACAACCACCAATAAATTTCGGACCGATCTGCCCGAGGGTTCGCGGATTGACAGTGGCAGCAACATCAATCAGCCATTTCTAAACTACCGTATCACGACCTGCGATGATCGCGTGGCCCACAGAATGAAATCCGACACCCCGCGACTTTCGTAACGATGGCGAGGCCGCATGTCTCGCCGCGCGTTTGACGCAGAGTCACGACCTGCACGAGTTTCAGGGAGATGAACTCGGCGGGATTGCCATGCTGATTGAAGGAACTCCTGTTGAAAATTGGGGAAATTTCCTATTGAATGCGGAGAAGATGGCAATTTTTGAGATTCGGAAATTGTTCCCCGAACTCGAGTTTTGCCGAATCTGCAGGAGTTTTGGAAGTGGTCAAGCTCTCTCCCGAACAGATGGAAAATCACTTATCTCGACGTGATTGCCTGCAACTGGCTGCGGGTACACTGCTGAGCGGAGCGATGTCGCCGTTGGTTCTTGGCCAGGATGCTGGGGCCGCCCAGAAGGGGTTGCCAACGAAAACTGTGGCTGCCGTTGTGACGATCTATACCCGGAATTCGCACTCCGCCGTGATCCTCGGCAAGATTCTGGAAGGTTGGGAGCAGGATGGAGGGCAGGGGCCAGCCCTCAAACTGG
>CAIWEX010000288.1 GCA_903911795.1 uncultured Schlesneria sp. | reverse complement strand
TGACGAGGAAGAAGAAGAAGCCGACGATGACGACGACGATGAATGATTGATGCGCGTCGCTCTGCAAAATATCAAACCCCGCCAGGCAAGTCCTGGCGGGGTTTGTTTTTTACCGGAAGCGTCATTGAAAAAAATGGAGACCTTCGGTCGGAGATTCGGCGAGGTCGGGAGACCTGCGCCGAGCGATGGTCAGGCGTTTCGGCGAGGTCAGGAGACCTGCGCCGAGAGTGCCACGTGACTACGTCGTGTAATCGGCATTCAGCTCGACGTATTCCTTTGTCAGGTCGCACGTCCAGAATCGAACCGCAGCGGTGCCGTGCTTCAGGGTCAGGTTGATCGTGACGTTGCGGTTGTCTCGCAGACTGGAAGAGACTTGTTTGGCGTCAAAGGCGACAGGTGCACCGTCTTTGTAGAGCTGGAAGTCATTGACTACCAACGACATATCCTCTTCCTTCAGGGGGACTCCCGAGTAGCCGGCGGCGGAGACGATGCGACCCCAGTTGGGGTCGGCTCCACAAATCGCTGTTTTGACTAGTGGGCTGTCAGCGATGGTTTTTGCGATTCGGAAGGCTTCGTCTCTGGAACGGCAGCCGGTGACGTTGATCTCAACAAAATGGTGGGCACCTTCCGCGTCGCGGATGATGTCGGTTGCCAGTTTCATCGCGACCTCGTCGAGTCCAGCCTGGAAGGCGGCGTTATCGGCGTCGGTCGTCGGGGCGACTCCGCTGGCTCCGTTGGCCAGGAGGATCACCGAATCACTAGTGCTTTCGTGGCCATCAACGCTGATGCAGTTGAATGAATCGGTGACGGCGAGCCGGATGTGGTTCGCTGCTGAATTTGGAATAAGAACAGCATCAGTCATGATGACGCACAGCATGGTTGCCATGTTCGGAGCAATCATGGCTGCTCCTTTGCAGGCACCGCTGATTCGGACGGTCTTTCCGCCGAGGCTGACGGTTGTCGTCGCCTGTTTTGGAAAGGTGTCCGTTGTCATCATGGCGCGAGCGGCACTGTGAAACGCCTCGGGTGTTGCTGCCAGTTTTCCGGCGGCAACGGGAATTCCGGCCTGAAGTTTTTCCATCGGCAGGAACCGTCCGATGACCCCTGTTGAGCAGACAAGTACGTCGTCCGCAGGGGCTCCGATCTGGGCCGCGACGAGTGCGGTCATTGATTTTGCATCGGTGATCCCTCGATCTCCCGTTGCTGCGTTGGAGTTTCCAGAGTTCACGACCACCGCACGAGCGGTTCCTCGAGGCAATCGGTCGCGCGAAACCTTGACCGGAGCTCCGCAGACCAGATTCGTCGTAAAGACTCCGGCTGCTGCACAGGGGCGGTCGGAGACATACAAGGCCAAATCAAGTTTTTGCGGATCGTTCTTGACTCCACAATAGATGCCTGCAGCAGAAAAGCCTTGGGGAAGCGGCAAAAGTTCGGTCATGGTGAATCGTGCTTTTTGTGTTTTTGAGGTTGATTGAGTTGCTGCAACAAAGTTGAGCGAGGATTGGAATTAAACATCAGCCGGAACTCGCTAGCGTCCGGTTCTTAAAGTAGCCTTCATCGCTCCGCGTGAAGATAGCCGATACCAGTTGGCACGTCAGTCAACTCTTTACGCCCGATTGCAAGCAGGCTTCAATCACGCAATGCCTTGAAATCGTCCTTGAAACCTACCGTCCACAAGGCAGCAGACCCATGGTTTCAGGGAGTCCTGCCATGATATTCAGGTTCTGGATAGCGACGCCCGAAGCACCTTTGATCAGGTTGTCGAGGCACGAGATGATCAGGACTTTCCCTTTCACGACCCGCACGGTGATATCACAGAAGTTCGTGTATGAACTGTCTTTAGTTGCAGGAAGATGGTCGACGACGCGAATAAATGGTTTTCCTGCGTAGTAGCTTCGATATTCCGCAAGTAGTTCCTCTTGCGTGACAGGCTTTTTCGGGTTGGCATAGATCGTTGCGAGGATTCCTCGATCCATCGGGACCAGATGTGGCTGGAAAAGAACCTCGACTTGGTGCCCCGAGGATTGCGTCAGCACCTGCTCAATTTCGGGCATGTGGCGATGCGTTCCCACGCCGTAAGCCGAAAAGCTTTCATTGCATTCGGCGTAGAGAATGTTTTGCTTGGGGGTACGGCCTGCTCCGCTGACACCGCTTTTGGCATCGATGATGATGCCCGTCGGTTCGATGAAGCCACCCGCTAGAGCGGGGGCCAGACCCAGGATGGAGGCGCTGGTGTAGCAACCGGGGTTGGCAACCAGTTCGGCCGTCTTGATCCGGTCGGCAAAAAGTTCCGGCAGACCGTAGGGGGTAGAACCGAGCCGAGTGGGGTCGGTGTGAACATGGCCGTACCATTGTGCGTAAACGGCGGGGTCGGTGAGCCGATAATCGGCACTTAAGTCAATCACCTTGCAGCCCGCAGCCAGGTATTCCGGCACGACAGCCATGCTGGCGGCGTGTGGCAGCGCACAGAAGACGTATTGAGCTCGCTGGGCCACCTGAGCTGGCTTCAGGTCTTCGCAGCGCAAGTCCAATCGCCCTGTGAGGCTCGGGTGGACTGACGAGATTGGAGGTGAACCTTCCTGTCGCGAAGTCACTGCTGTGACCTTTGCCTGAGGGTGATTCACGAGGATTTTGAGGAGTTCGAGGGCGGTGTAGCCCGTTGCTCCCAGGATGCCGACTGTAACCATGGAAGTCGATTCGCCTTTCAGGAACTGACCGGTAATTGCACGACAATGTCATTCTTGCGGGTACTGGCTGGGCAAACAAGGTTGGGGGGAGTTGGGTGGCGTGGAAAGATGGAAGCTCATGCCAGGGCATCTTGCCGGCGCGTAAGGGCAATTCTAATCTGATGATACGCTGTGACACTCCGTGCGGATGGTCGGTTCAGTTTCCTGTCGAAGTTCGTCAGGGCTGAGCACACTTGCAGTCGACAACTGATAATTTTAGACTTCCCCACCCCGTGGTGCGACCATCTCAAAGCAAAATGCCCACAGTTGACAATTCTTGCGACACTCGATCCCACTGGCTAACGCCAGATTTCGAAAGATTCCAGGAGCGACCTGATAGTATTATGGCGATGAACGTCGGAAAACTGATTGCGGCAGCGTTGAGCGATGGAGATGGACTCCTTCGCCTTGCCCCAACTTGGGTTCCGCGTTCGTTTCTCCAGCCCGGTAAGCGCCTGAAGCTGCGCCCGACCGACTATTATGCTCTTGGAACCCATCGCGGTGGGATTGATGAGCGTTGGTTTGGTTCGACCACGATCGCGATGAATGAAAATCGTGCCGAAGACGAAGGTTTAAGCTACGTCGTGTTCAAGGGCGAGCGGTTCACGCTGCGGGATGCTGTCGAAGAGGCTGGTGCCGATATTGTCGGTGCCGCGATCTGGAAGAAGTACAAGCGATGGCCTGTCTATTCCAAGTTCTTCGACAACATGGGCCCGATCCCTCACCACATGCATCTGAACGACAAACAGGCGAAGCTGGTCGGTCAGGAAGGGAAGCCGGAATCGTACTACTTCCCGCCGCAGATGAATCAGATCGGAAACAATTTCCCGTACACGTTTATGGGTCTTGAGCCTGGGACAACCAAGCAGAACGTCATTGATGCATTGGCTCGGTGGAACGATGGCGATAACGGGATTCTGGATCTTTCCAAGGCCTATCGGTTGAAGCCGGGGACCGGCTGGTTGATTCCACCTTGCGTACTGCATGCACCTGGAAGTTTGCTCACGTATGAACCTCAGTGGGGTTCTGATGTGTTCGGGATGTATCAGTCGATGGTCGAAGGTCGCGCAGTGCCGCGGGCTCTGTTGACCAAGGACTTCCCCAAGAACAAGCATGACGACATCGAATATCTCGTCGATGCTCTCGACTGGGAAAAGAATGTCGATCCGAATTTCAAGGACAATAACTATCTGGAGCCGATCAATATCGGCGAAACTCTGGCGACCGAGAGGTACCAGGATCGCTGGGTCGTCTATGGTCGCATCGACGGCAAGCAACTCTTCTCGGCCAAGGAGTTGACGGTTCTACCTGGTGCGAAGTGCACCATCAAGGACGGGGCCGCCTCTGGCTGGGTCACGACTCAGGGAAGCGGCCGGATGGGCAATCTGACGTTGCATTCGCCAGTCATGATCAAGTTTGGCGATATGACAGAAGACGAAGTCTTTATCAGCCAGAGTGCTGCTGCGAACGGCGTGGAAATCGAAAATACCGGTACGGAACCGCTAGTTGGTCTGCGGTACTTTGGTCCTGATGCGTTCCCGGACGCGGTTTATCCAAGCGTGGGTGACTACAAGAAGTATGCAGCGGCTGCCGCTGCGACAGGTAAGAAGAAAAAGAAGTAAGATCGATTTGTGTCGAAGACAGGTTTCGACCTGTTCAGGCACGGAAAAGTGTCTCTGGCTCGCTGATGTGCTTTACGGCTGATGTGTTCTACGGCTGATGTGTTCTACGGTGGGGATCTTGATTCATGTCGAACGTCTTTCCAAAAATTCATAACGCGATGTGGCCCGGCCTGGTTGGTAAAGGATCGCCAGGAGCTGAGCCGTTCATCTCGCTGGATCGAATGCTGGAACTGACGACTCAGGCTGAAGTCAACGGTCAGAAGTTTGACGGTGTGGATCTGTTTCTGTTCGACCCGCACATTAATATTGATCTGAGCGACGATGATGTGAAACGCGTCGCTGACAAGATCGCCGCGAAGGGGTTGAACGTCGGTTCTCTGGTCGCTCCTGTCTGGCCGGGGACGGTCGGTGATAGCTCAATGGGTGGTCCTGAACAGCGCGCCAAGTTCGTGCTGGCGGTCAAGAAAGCATGTCGAATCGCCAAGATTCTGAATGCCCACGGCGTTCGCAAATATGGCGTTATCCGGATTGATGCTGCTGATGGCCCCAGCCATTGGCTGAGTGATCCTGTCGCAAATACGCGTCGCATCGCTGCGACATTTCGTGAAGCTGCGGTCGTGGCGGCTGCCAACGGCGAACGCCTGGCGGCTGAAGGGGAAATCTGCTGGGCCGGGATGCATTCCTGGAAGAACATGGTTGACCTGCTGGAACAAGTTGACATGCCGGGAACAGTCGGCTTCCAGGCGGATCAGGCTCATACCTACCTCTACCTGATGGGATACAACGCTCCTGAGCACGCATTGTTGCATGCCGGGTATTCGCAGGCCGAATTTGATGCCGCGTACACCAAGATGACGGACGCGCTTCGCCCGTGGACGATCGATTTCCACGTCGCTCAAAACGATGGCACCGTGCATGGTTCCGGGGATCACGACAAGACGGGTCGGCACTGCCCGGCCGATGATCCGAATGGCAAGCTCGACATTACTGCCACTGCCGGATACTGGTTGAAGGGTGCCGCTGATCGCGGAATCCGCCATATCTGCTGGGACGGTTGCATGTTTGCCAACGCCACGCTGGAAAACCCGAAGACCTGGAACACGATTCTGGGGGCAATGATCAAGGTGCGAGACGCTCACGGCTGGAGCTGAGGCTCGGTCGACGGCTCGTAGATAAGTGGCTGTATTTCGAGGAAAGCCACTGTCGGTGTTTGTCTTTTCAGGCCGAAACTGGCCTATTCACGATCTGGCACAGAGAGGTTTTTTCAATGAGCAAGCCATTGAACATTGGTATGGTTGGCTACGGCTTCATGGGCCGGACTCACTCCAACGCCTACCGCAAGGTGACGAACTTCTTCAAGTCGGAATATCAGCCGGTCTTGAAGGCGGTTTGTGCGCGTGATGCCGCCAAGGTGAAGGAGTTCGCAGACAACTGGGGCTACGAATCCGTAGAAACCGACTGGCGGAAACTCGTCGAGCGCAAAGACATTGATGCGATCGACATCTGCACCCCGAACAATCTGCACCACGACATTGCAATCGCCGCTGCCGCCAATGGGAAGATGATCCTGTGCGAAAAGCCGCTGTCGATGAACGCTGAAGAGGGTGAGGCAATGTGCCAGGCGGTCGAGAAGGCCGGCGTGGTTAACACGGTCTGGTACAACTACCGCAAGGTCCCCGCAGTTACGTTCGCCAAGCAATTGATCGACGAAGGTCGCCTCGGTCGTATCTTCCATTACCGTGCCAACTTCCTGCAGGACTGGACGATTTCGGCAGATCTGCCTCAAGGGGGAACTGCTTTGTGGCGTCTGGATGCTGCCGCCGCGGGAAGTGGAGTGACGGGTGACCTGCTGGCACACTGTATCGATACTGCGATTTGGTTGAACGGCGGGGTTCAAAACGTGACCGCCATGACCGAAACCTTCATCAAGGAACGCACGCACACGCTGACGGGCAAGGTCGAGAAGGTCGGGATCGACGATGCCTGTGCTTTCCTGTGTCGGTTCGACAATGGATCACTCGGGCTGTTCGAATCGACCCGCTACGCTCGCGGGCACAAGGCGTTGTACACCTTCGAAATCAATGGCGAACATGCCTCGATCAAGTGGGATCTGCACGATTTGCATCGCTTGCAGTGGTTCGATCACCGCGACGAAGGGGCACTGCGTGGCTGGCGCTCGATTCACATCACCGACAGCGACCATCCGTACATGAGTCACTGGTGGGTGCCTGGGCTGCAAATCGGTTACGAGCATAGCTTTGTGCATCACGTCGCCGATTTCCTGGAAGGTGTCGCCAAGGGGACACCGGTCGGTCCGACATTCCGTGATGCACTCGAAACACAGAAGATTTGTGATGCGGTGCTGAAGAGCGGTAAGTCGGGGAGCTGGACTCAGGTCGGATAGCTTTCTGTCCGCAGTTCTGTATACTTTTCAATGACAACTTGAGAGCACGGGCGATCGACCGTATCGCCCGTGTTTGCTTTTTGCCTGATCAAAAAACGCCGCAGCGAGAACGCTACGGTCGATGAGGAGTTCGCCATGGAACGCCAGCCGATTTCCCGCGAAGGTTACGACAAGCTTCGCGAAGAGATTCGCCTGATGGAAGATGTTGAGATGCCAAAGATCTCGCAGGCAATCGCCGACGCACGCGCCGAGGGGGATCTGCGCGAAAATGCGGAATACCACGCTCAGCGTGAAGCGCAGGGGATGACGCAGGCCAAGATCAATCAGCTCAAAACGCGTTTGTCGAACTGTTACATTGTCGACAAGTCGACGCTGCCGAAGGGAGTCGTTACGTTCGGGTCTCGCGTCACGGTGAAGGACCTGAGCGACGGTTCCATCGAACACTACGAATTCGTTGGGCCGGGCGAAGAAGACTACATGGGCGACGTCATGAAGATCCTGACGACCAGTCCGCTCGCTACCGGAATGATGAACAAGAAAATCGGGGACAAGATCGAAGTCACGGTTCCGCGCGGAAAACTGCGGTACGAGATCACTTCGATTGACGGTGAATAGGCTTATTGCGGAACCGGTCCGATGTCATCCTGGTCAGACTACGCTCTTCAACTCGCGGTTCAAGCTCGTGCAGCGTCACGCAAGTTATCGACGGTGACGACAGCCCAGAAGATTCAGTGGTTGCATCAAGCGGCCGATGCGCTGGTCGCGCGATCACGTGAAGTCCTGGCTGAGAATGAACGGGATCTGGCAAATGCCCCCGGCTATGGTCTGACTGCTGCCGAAATCGATCGACTGAAGCTCACTCCTTCCGGCATCACAAAAATTGCCGACGGGCTGCGCGAAGTTGCGGCACTGACGGACCCGATCGGGCAGGTGATTGATTCCACCGTGCGACCGAACGGGTTAAAGGTCAGCCGTGTTCGCGTTCCACTGGGGGTCGTGTTCTTTATCTACGAATCACGACCCAACGTCACGATGGACGCTGCGGCCTTGTGTGTGATGAGTGGAAACGCTGTGATCCTGCGCGGTGGTAAAGAGGCATTACATAGCAATTTGGCACTGCATCGCGTGCTGCGAGATTCGCTGGTGCAGGCTGGTCTGCCGGAACACTCGGTTCAACTGGTGGAATCGACGGAACGCGAGATCGTTGGCGAGTTGCTGAAGCTTGACGGAAAGATTGATGTGACAATTCCGCGTGGCGGAAAGTCGTTGATTGAACGAGTCACTCGCGAAGCTCGCATGCCCGTCATTAAGCATTTTGACGGGATCTGCCATGTCTATGTTGACCAAGCGGCTGATCAGGACATGGCGTTGCGGATCCTTCAAAACAGCAAATGTCAGCGGACGGGTGTTTGCAACGCCGCCGAATCTTTGCTCGTACATTCCGCGATCGCGGACTCGTTCCTGCCTAAGGCTGAGCGGATGTTGAAAGGGCAGGGGGTCGAAGTTCGCGGCTGTGAACGAACGCGACGTTGGATTCCCTGGGCATTGGTCGCAACCGAAGATGACTATCGGACTGAGTATCTTGATTTGAAGCTTTCGGCATGTGTCGTGGACAGTCTGGATGAGGCGATTGAGCGGATTGACCGGTATGGCTCGCACCATACGGATTCCATTGTGACCAGCGATCAGACCGCCGCAGAGCGGTTTGTTGCCGAAGTCGATTCGTCTGCGGTGATGGTCAATGCGAGTACTCGCTTTAATGACGGATTCGAATTTGGCCTGGGTGCAGAAATTGGCATCAGCACCGATAAGATTCACGCTCGAGGGCCATGTGGATTAGAATCTTTGACGAGTTACAAATGGATTGCCCGTGGTGGGGGGCAGATTCGCGGGTGACACCGTCGAGTAAAGCGGAAGTGGAGACCTTCGGTCGGTGGTTTCGGCGGGGTCAGGAGACCCGCGCCGAACACGCGATGCGTGCCGAACACGCGATGCGTGCCGAACACGC
This sequence comes from uncultured Schlesneria sp., assembly GCA_903911795.1. Taxonomy (GTDB): domain Bacteria; phylum Planctomycetota; class Planctomycetia; order Planctomycetales; family Planctomycetaceae; genus Schlesneria. Next base: position 5,182 of record CAIWEX010000288.1, on the reverse strand, counting down.
GATGCGTGCCGAACACGCGATGCGTGCCGAACACGCGGAAGTGACTTGTTGGGAAAGGGGGCCAGGGATGGGCGAGATTCTCAGTCAGGCCGAAGTGGAGGCAATTCTTTCGGCCATCGAGCCATCACGACCGGAGGCGCGTCCGGTACCATCGCGAGCGCCAGATACCACTCAATGGCAACATCATGATTTCCGGCAGTCCGAGCCACTGCGCGGGGCGGCTCTGCAGGTGGTTCAGGCATTACACGAAGGAATCTGTGATCGCTGGCGAATGCGATTGAGATCTCTCTTGCAGGCCGATTTCAGTATCCGTCCGTTGGGGGCGTGTCAGTCAACTGCGACAGAGTTCTTTGCGGCAAATAAGGCTTCTGCGATCCACTGCAAGATCTCGCATACAGGTTCTGTTGTGGAGTCGCTGCTTGTCTGGAGTTCTGAACTTGCGAGGCAGTTGATCGGCAGGATGCTGGGTGGGTCGGATACGGCTGTTGCTGACGACTGTAAATTGACGAAGATCGAACTGCGGTTGCTTGATCGACTGAATGAAGCCATGGTCAGCGAGTTGTCACTCATGCTGGGTGATTCCCTCAGGATTGGCGAGGTCCTGCAAGGCTCGAACGCAGTCGGGGGCTTGGTGAGTCCCTTTCATTTTGCATGGTTTACCTTCGAGGTCGCTGGAGTCGGCTCTGGTGGACTGGTTCACGTGGGGATACCGATTCAGCTGGGGCTTTCCGGGGCTGCGGCCAGTGTGGTTGAAAGCTCGCCTGAGGGGAATCGGACAGCGGTACTGGAGTCGATTCCAACAGGAATTCAGCAGATTTCGGTGAGGGTTTCGGCGAGTCTGGCGACTTTGAAGTTAACTGCTGCGGACCTGGCTGCGTTGCAGGTCGGCGACATCGTCATGACTGATGTCGCTTCGAGCGATTCGGTTGCATTGAACCTTGATGGGCGTCGGCTGGGGAATGCGATTGTGGGGACGCATCTCGGTCGCAAGGCATTACGTGTGACACCTTGAAAATTGAGTGTTGGCTATGACAACGTGAGACGAGATGCCGTAATTGAGTTCAGCGGGGCTCGTCGGTTTTCAAAATCAGCAGAAATTGCCGGTCGATCGCTAGATCGTGGAAGCCGCGCTCGTTCGTTCAAATCTGCTGCATTTTCTCTAAAAACAGAGGATCTGCAGAGAACTTTCGGGGCTGGAAGCCAGGAATCGTGTTCAGAAAACGCCAAGTCGTTGACAGAACGCCGGTTCCGGGCTAATACTATTCGTCCGAGTCTAGCGTCATGGCCGATAACCATTTCAACTACATGCGCACCGTGTCTGGGGACTGGGGCCGTCTGATACCTGAATTTCCGGGAGTTGCCAGCAATCGAAACAACGCATCGAATTAACGATCAAATCCGACTCTCGCCTATCCGAGTGGTCGACCAGGAAGGAAAGATGCTGGGAGTGATCCCAACCTCCGAGGCCCAGCGGTTGGCCAATGAGGCGGGGCTGGACTTGGTGGAAGTAGCTCCCAACGAGCGCCCGCCGGTCTGCCGAATCATGGACTACGGGAAGTTCAAGTACGAACAGAAGCGTAAGGCGGCGCAATCGGCGAAGCAGCACCAGGTACAGCTCAAAGAAATTCGCCTGCGTCCCAAAACGGGTGACCATGACATCGAGTTCAAGGTCAAGCAGGCTCGGGAATTCCTGACGCACAAAGACAAAGTCAAGTTTAATGTCCAGTTCAAGGGGCGTGAAAACGCGCACCATGAGCGAGGACGAGAGATTCTGGCGGGGATTATCGAGACCCTGCAGGATGTTTCGAAGGTCGAAAAGACTCCTTCAATGGAAGGTGGTCGAAATATGACTGCCGTTTTGGCTCCAAAATCCTGATTTTTCGGGGTTGGACCGGAAGAATGCAGTTTTCGCGGCGTGTGACTGGCAGCGACGGCGATCGTCGTTTATACTCTCCGCCCCGATATCGAGCGACAACCAGTGGTCTCTGAACCGGCTGTTTGTTGGGTTGATGGTGTTTAGTTGATAGTTTATCAGTGAAATTCTCCCCTCTTGGGGATTGTTTTGTCAGGACTTGAACCATGCCGAAGCAGAAGACGCACAAAGGAATTCAGAAGCGGTTCAAAGTCACGGCCAGCGGTAAAGCCAAGTGCCGTAGTGCGTTCCGTGGGCACCTTCTGAGCCATAAGTCAGGCAATCGCAAGCGAGACAACCGGAATGACACGGTTTTGATCGGGGCCGATGCCCTGATGATCCGCGAAGCGTTGCGGCCCCGAAACTAGGGATTGTTTCCGATTGACGTTGGCTTTCCGTCAGCATCGAGTCCAGTGCAGCATAAGTTGAGCTTGAAGAACCATGAGAATCAGTTACAGCGTCGCTCGCCGTCGAGCCCACAAGCGATTATTCCGTGAAGCCAAGGGAAGCTACGGCGGCCGGAAGAACCTGTTGCGAACAGTCAAAGAAACGATTGTTCGTAATCGATGTTTCGCCTACCGCGATCGACGCACGCGTAAGCGAGATTTCCGAGGTCTGTGGATCATCCGAATCAAGGCTGCCGCTGAGATGCGTGGTCTTTCCTATTCGCGATTCATTCACGGCTTGAATCTGGCGAATCTGAAGCTGAATCGTAAGACATTGAGCGAACTGGCGATTCACGAACCACAAGTGTTTGATGAAGTGGCCCGGTTGGTGCGTGACGCCCTGTCGGCGGTCGCCAAAGCTGCGACGTGATCGTTGTTTTCACATCGCTATGAAATACTGACACCGCTTCGGCCTGCCGATGCGGTGTTTTTTTGTTGGATGTGTACTCCGCCTGTTTTTGGAAACGCAGTCTGAAGAGTCGAGTCGATCATGGACTACGAGCAGTCATTCACGCAGTACGAACAGGACGCTCTGGTGGCGATCGGGGTCGCCACGTCAGCAGAGATGCTGGAGCAGGCGCGGATCGAGTTTCTGGGCAAGAAACAAGGCCGTTTGAAGGATCTGCAGTCAGTTCTGGGGACCGTTCCGGTTGACCAGAAGCCAATTGTCGGAAAGCGATTCAACGAAATTAAGGAACGTGTCACGGCTGCCTGGGAGCAGAAGCAACTGACGTTGAAGGCGCCGAAGAAGGCAGCAGGCTCTGAACTGGATGTCACGCTGCCCGGAGCTGCGCTGGCACTCGGCAAGCTTCATCCGTTGACTCAAACGATTGAAGAGTTCAAAGATATCATGGCTCGACTGGGCTTTGAATCGGAGGAAGGTCCCGAGGTCGAAGACGAGTGGCATAACTTCGTAGCGCTGAATATTCCGGAAGACCATCCGGCTCGTAATCCCCTGGATAATTTCTATCTCTCCGTCGCATCGACGGTGAATCAGGAAGCTCGGCTGTTACGGAGTCAGACATCGACCGTACAAATCCGGACGATGGAACGGCGAAAGCCGCCGGTACGAATCGTGTCTGTGGGACGCGTTTATCGTCCTGATCAGATTGATGCGACCCATCACATGATGTTTCATCAGATGGAAGGCCTGATGGTTGGCCCTGATGTCACAATGGCATCACTGAAGACTGTCTTGCAGCTGTTTGCAGCCGCATATCTGGGTGAAAGTGTCCCTGTTCGCTTCCGCCCGTCATTCTTTCCGTTTACTGAGCCGAGCGTTGAATTTGACGTGCGGCGCGGAAACAGTTGGCTGGAACTCGGTGGCGCGGGAATGGTCGATCCCAATGTGTTGTCGGCCTGCGGCTATGATCCCGAAGCTGTGAGTGGCTTCGCGTTCGGACTAGGGATCGCCCGGTTCTGCATGATGCGGCATGGAATTGACGACATACGTCACTTCTACGAAAACGAACTGCGATTCTTGCAGCAGTTCTGAGAACCCCTGGCAGTTGTCTCCAAGTTCAAGGACGATGTGGAAACACAAAAAACGAGCTGATGGTGGAATTTCTGCAGCCCATTTTTCCACTCAATCCGACAGGTCTACGAGTGAAGTGATTCGACATTCACTTGTGGGCGTTGGACTGCGTGTTGCGGCAGTTGTTGCGGTTATGCTTTCGAGTTGTCTCGAAAACCTTACGAAACGTGCGATGTCGTGAATCGGCATGATTCGCAGGGGAAATGTTCTGATTCGTTCGAAAAACATCGTTGTTTGACGGCAATTGATCTTGCAAGGATTGCGATCATTCTGCGGGTGGGGTGATGTCGGTGACGAAGTTGGTATTCCTGGCAAAGTTTGAGGAATCGCAAGAGAAAACGAAAGAGAATCGACTGGGCTCGTGCCGATGATTTCTCGAAGAATCTTGTTGACATTCAGCTTCGCCGATAGAACAATACCCCTCGCTCTTGAACGATAAATGACCTGCCGATTTCTCCCTGCCAAGCCTGACTTTCCAGATCAAAGATCCTTCATGGTTTGTGTGCGCGTATGTGCAGAGGGGTCGGGTTGTTGATTGAGTATCAGTAAGAGTTGTTGGGTGCGAGTTTCGGAAGATTCTGTTTGACGGAATACCACAGCTGGAAACGTTTGTTGGGCTGGGGTTTGAATAAATTTTTTTGTGTTACCACGTTTGAACCAAGTTTCGGGAGATTGGGCGAATGTCGTTCGACTACGACGTAGACGAGATCGAATCTGAGGAACTGGAATACGCTGCCGTCGAGGAAGGGGATTCCGAGTACGGCGGAGAGTATGTCGGTGAATTTGAGGAGATCGATTTCGATTCCTTGGGGATTGATCCGAGCGAACCAACGACAGCCAAGCCTGGGACCGAAGAAAAGGTTCTGATGCTTGCTGCTCGTTATGCTGCTGGTGTCCCATTGTGGCACGACGAAGACTGCTACGATCACGGCCCTGGTCAGTCGTTGGCTCGACTGATTCGCAAGCCTTGATCAACGCGGCAGATCACGCCTGATCGATGAGTTTTGATAGATACGCCTCGCCCATTCGGACGAGGCGTATTTTTTTGTCGATCACCAATCAGAGTTCGCCAGAATTGCGGGAATGGCGAAACTCTGACTATTGATGGTTGAAATCTTTCCTCTGGCATGTGCGAGGCGAATCGTGAACTGTCCGTCGGAACCGGACGCTAGTACCGCAGATTACAATTTGCCCGTCACCAAGTCGACTTTCTCCCAAGGCTTCGCAGGCCTCCTAATTTCGCGCCAGGTACGAGGTCGTTGGTTTGGGGTGTTTCTTGTGGGGCGACCG
>CAIWEX010000287.1 GCA_903911795.1 uncultured Schlesneria sp. | reverse complement strand
CAGATAGTTCGAGGCGAACAGCGCCAACGTCGATTCGTCATGGTGTTCCGCGTGCCAGGTGACTCGCCAGGGATAGTCGCGAGGATCGGCCGGGCTGTCGAACAGCATCACGACACAATCCAGACTTCCACGCGTCGGAGGCAGCACTTTGACGTACAAGTCACCTGTATGCCAGTTACGCAACGTCTCACGGATATCGAGGCCATCTTTCAGGCTGGCGCTGAACTTTTCGCTACGAGCCAGATCCGTTCCCAGCATGGTCAGAGCGGTGTCTTTGACGTGCGTTCGGAACCGTTCGACAGCGACGTCTTCAGGTGGCCAACTGCATTGATGATACGGATTCCACCGCATCTGCCATTCATCCTGTTTCGGCTTGGGAGGCTGCGGCTTCAATCGACAGGTACGCCATTCCATTGCCTGACCTGGCAGGCGATTGACCAGATTGACGAGGTCTCCATTCGGGAGATGCCCGCGATTGATTCCCAGCCGGATTTCCGGGAATGGGATCAACTGATGATAGGGATATTCACTCGCGGTCTGGGCCAGAGAGATGGCAAACTGGTCTCCGGCAATCTGCTGTGCCGCGACGATCAACGTATAAAGTGTCGGGGTCATCCGCCGTTCGACCAGGGTCAGATTGCGAACGTATTGAAGATAGATCCGCAGCAGCTTCGGAGTGATCTTTCGCGCCCGGTTCCCAAGTTCGGCCTTATAGTGATCTCGCGCGGCGAGCAGCATGGCCTTCACACCGTCGAGTGACAGATTTTCGTCGGCTTCAAGTTCCGCACGGGCTCGTTCATAAAGACCGGTAATGAACGGCAGTTCACCGAGCATGAAGAGCAGCGTTTCAGGGTCAGCCTGGTAGATCGTGGTTTCTTCGACATCGTCGTTCGTCACGTCGGTTGGTGTGCGTTCGACGAATGCCTCGCGAATCCACGGCCAGTCGACGATCGAACAGATGAACAGGATTCGCTCGTACTTCTGTTCGAGTTCGCGCAGCCTCGCCGCCATGAAGGTCGCACGATGTTGCGGCTGTCCTTCGGGCAGACGGCTGATACTTGGCAATACCGCCGTCGCGAATTTGTCGGGTGCGACATGCTTGAGCGCATAGGGGTCCGGAAGCGCGGCGGCATAACTTTCGAACTGGGCTGTTTCCAGGTCGATGAATTGACAGGGCATCCGCTCCTGTTGCGCGATCCGGATCGCAGCGATCACTCCCTGGCAGGGATCGATCGGAACGTAGCTGAACGTTCGCTCAGTTTCGTCATCCTTTTCGTCCTTTTCCTCGCTCCATTCGTTGACCTGAAACGGTTGAGGTTCTTCCTGTGTGACCAATGACACGTTTGGTAGAAACGCAATCGCCCGCTCAACATCTTCCTGAAATGACGGTGGCAGTGGGACTGCCAGGCAGTCGAATGACTGTGTCAGCATGACGCGTCTCACTTCAATGGCAAAATCACCGCTGCCATGAATGATCGGCAGACAGGTGATTCGATCGCTGAATTGCAGGACGTTCATGATGGTCTGTCATTACTGAAAGTGTTGGTCGCGATGGCCGCTGTCGAGGAACCGGAACTTAGCTGTTCACACCTCTTCGTCGTCCTCATCGTCATCGTCGTCATCATAGTCTGGATGCAGTGGGTCATCGGGATCGAAGAAGAAATCTCCCAGCCCCATTGGCATTGTATTTCCACCAAGTGACTGTTGTCGGCGTTTGGCGGTTTCGTTCAAATCGATGGCTTCTTCGCCCAGGCAGTTGATCAAGGCTTCCTGCCAGACCAGATCTTTGGCGACCGGATGCGACGGATCTTGAGCGAGTCGCTTCATGGCGTATCGCAGGACGTTCATCCCATCGCGTGTGGAAAAGTCCAGGTTCAATTGATGCGACTGCTGCAGGAACTCGACCGTCAGGTTGAGCATCTCGGGTTCAGCGAACGGCAGGTGATAATGCAGGATCGCCATTTCGTCGCTGCGTTGAGGATGTCCGAGCGTCAGCGTCGGCTGCAGTCGACTGAGGATATAGTCGGGAATCTCAAACGTCGATTCGTCATCGTTCATAGTCACGGCACAACGGAAGTCCTTGTGAGCGTGGATCGTGATCCCGGCAACGATCGATTCGGCATAGCGCCGATGATCGAGCAGCGGTGCCAGGCTGGCCCAGGACTTCTCGTTCATCCGGTTCCCTTCGTCGAGAATACAGATCCCCCCCTGAACCATTGCGGTCACGAGTGGTGAGGCGTGGTACTTGATCTTCCCGCTTTCGGCGAGTACCGGGGTGACCAGCAGGTCTTCGGGACGGGTGTCCGAAGTACATTGGTAAATGTAGAGATCCTGATTCCGTGTTCGACCTGCAGAAATGGCGAGCGTCGTTTTGCCGATGCCGGGTGTCCCCACAATACGGGGTGACAGAGGCATGTCCTTTTCATCGACGACCAGCCAGCAGGCCAGCAGTTGCATCAGGATTTCGCGTTGACCAATCCATTCTCCGGCAGATTCATCGGGTTGGCTCAAGTAAAGGCGGACTCCGCCAATTTCAACGTGGTTCGTCATTGATCGTTTAATTCCGTTGGAACGTACTATTTGAAATCCGCCCCCTGGACGGATTTACGAGTCGAAGAGCGCCCCACTGGATTCGCTCTTGCAGCACATCTGGACTTCGATCATATCTCCCGGACAGGCACCTCGCATCCTCGGGATGAAATCATGTCGACTTTCCTTCCCAAATCAGATCAACCACTCGTCATCCGTCCTCAAGGAAAATCCGCGCACCGATTGGACTTTCATCTGCTGGAAGGCCCCCGTTCCCGGTTTGTCGAGTTCGTAGATCTGGTCCGTATCGGTTGGGAATTCGTCCGAGGATATCGCGCACTGCGGTCCACCGGTCCTTGCGTCACGGTGTTTGGCTCGGCTCGATTCGGCTCGGACAATCCCTATTACGAGTTGGCGCGACAAGCGGGCGCGGAAATGGCCCGGATGGGGTTCACCGTGATGACGGGTGGTGGCCCCGGGATCATGGAAGCGGCGAATCGAGGAGCCAAAGACGTCGGTGGACGATCGATTGGCTGCAACATCGTTCTTCCGGTCGAACAGCGACCCAACCCGTACCTCGATAAAATGATCCTGTTCCAGCACTTTTTTGTTAGGAAAGTGATGCTGGTCAAGTATTCACAGGCATTCCTGATCTTCCCCGGCGGGTTCGGAACATTGGACGAAGCCTTTGAGGCTGCGACCCTGATCCAGACTGGAAAGATCAATCAGTTTCCACTGGTTTTTGTCGGGGTCGCGTACTGGCAACCCATCTTCGATTTTCTCAAGTCCACGCTCCTGGGGCACGGCGCCATCAGCCAGGTCGACTTTGATCGCTTGCTGCTCACAGATTCACTCGACGAGATCTGCGGTGCGATGGACACATGCCCTTCGACAATCAGTGAAGACTCAAAACAGTGCCCGGAACGCCAATGGGAAATGGGACGATAGAGGACGACTGAGTTTCTCTGTTGCACCTAGTACCGCAGATTACAAT
>CAIWEX010000286.1 GCA_903911795.1 uncultured Schlesneria sp. | reverse complement strand
GTCGCACTGGATCTGCATGCGGGTCGGGAGTTGCACAGGATCGACTTACCGCCCGGCAATATGTGGAGTTCCTTTGCCTGCTCGAACGACGGACAGATTCGTGCGGCATTCGTTTCTGCTAAGGACCATCAGCGGCTGGTGCTGATCAGCGATTCGGGCGAGATTCAACGTGAGGTACATCGAACGAATCGACCAGGATTTTCTTTCCCGGATCTCTTTGCAATCCCAAGCCTGCCAGAGCGTGGGATACGAGCCTGGGGTGAACACGTAGTTGCCGTTGATGGCGACCACATCAACGAATTGGCACTTTGGGATCTTGAATTGGGAACAGTACTGGCACGATTCCGGTTGTGGGCTGAACGGGGATACGCCCCAAGTGAGGACTTGGGCACTCTCGCAGTTTTTCATCGGGATTACACCACAGGTGGTGTGCAATGGATTGATGCCCACAACGGTGCTGTCTTGTACCAGGCGAAGCTTTCTTTTCCGCCCGCCGTGATCAACCGAAGAATTCCCGCTGCGATCGACTCATCAACCAGACGCTTTGCCTGCGCCAGCGAGATCTTTCTATTCGTCTGTGAATTTGACGAGCAAGGGATGCTTCACGAGAAGCGCCGCCTGACCACGGCGGTGGATGTTGTCGAAATGAAATTCAGCCCCGATGGTCAACGTCTGGCCGTTTACGGTCCAAAACATGGCATTGAAATCTTTCAACTTACCGATGAGCTGACGACCAGGGTGCCGATCAAAGTCGAATTGAATGATGAATATCGAATTCCGATCTTCGCACCAGATCTGAAAACGCTGGTCGTTTCTGACGGTGACGCAATTTTGCGTTACAGTGTCAGCACAGGAAAGGAATTGTTTCGCGAAGTGTCAGTGGAATAGATTCTGCGCGAAACGAATTTCGACGGCAGACGCGCGGCTCGAGGTTTAAAATCTCAGAAAGATTCGCTCACCATCTCCGCCCGCCCTCGTTCCGGCCCGCCTCGGATTACCTTGTAGGTCCGGCTGCTGTTGTGTCTACGTGGTTACCGCGGAGCCTCCAAACGAGATGCTGAGTTTCACGATTCAGTCTCAGTAAACGTGACGAGACGATGTGTCTACACTGGGAATCAGACGCTTTTTGCTGTCAGGATGATTATGCTTTCCACGACCTTTCTCGTGGGGACATGTCATGACGGTGACGATCGAACAATTCACTCAGCGACTGGCGGCGGCGGGTGTCATACCTGGCGATGAGCTGCACGCCTGGATTGCAGCGTTATCCCCCGAAAGCCGCCCGACCGATTGTGAACAACTGGCACGTGAATTGATCCGGCAGAAGAAGCTGACAAAGTTTCAGGCCGAACAGATTTACATGGGGAATGGGGCCAGCCTGACGTTTGGCAACTACGTCATTCTCGACAAACTTGGTCAGGGTGGAATGGGGATGGTGCTCAAAGCCGAGCACAAGCGCATGAAACGGGTTGTCGCACTCAAGGTCATGTCCGGGGCGGCAATGAAGTCACCCGATGCGGTCAAGCGATTTCATCGAGAAGTCGAAGCGGCGGCCCGGTTGTCCCATCCGAATATCGTGGCGGCGTTTGACGCTGACGAAGATCGCGGGACCCACTTTCTCGTGATGGAATATGTCGCCGGAAGTGATCTGTCGCAGATCGTCAAACAAGGAGGTCCACTGCCACTCGCCAAGGCTCTGGATTACACGATTCAGGCTTCCAAAGGACTGGTCCATGCTCATCAGCAAGGTCTGGTCCATCGCGACATCAAGCCCGCCAATCTGCTGCTGGATCAGAAAGGCATCGTCAAGATCCTTGATATGGGACTGGCTCGTTTTGACGATTCCTTGTCCTCGACAGAAGGGGCGGCCAATGCCGGATTGACCACGACCGGAACAATCATGGGGACTGTCGATTACATGTCGCCCGAACAAGCCCTCGATACCAAGCATGCCGATGCGCGTTCCGACATTTATAGCCTGGGCGTCACTCTGTTTTACCTGTTGACAGGTCGAGTCCCCTTCGTAGGAGACACGATCATGAAAAAGCTGCTGGCGCATCGCGAAGACCCGATTCCATCACTCTGCGAAATTCGCTCGGATATCCCCGCCGAACTGGATGTCGTCCTGAAACGTCTGCTGGCAAAGAAGCCGGCCGAGCGTTTCCAGACGATGGACGAGGTCACAGCGGCATTGCAATCGATCGCGGAGGGGCGCGGAATCTCTCCGACGACGGTGCTGCCGACATCAACGGCGCCGGAGCCAACAGGTCACACGGAGTTCCGGAACTTCCTGCAAGGACTCGACGATCAGACGATTCCAGGACGAACGGGAACACGCAGCGATACACTCGCCACGACAGGCAAGCGAATTCCGGTGACTGAGGTCAAGTCGGTGGAGCGAGGCGGAATATCGCAGAGCAGTCCCAAGCGTGCCGCCAAGTCGCCATCAGTCACGATGATTGCCGCAGGCGTTGGAGGTGTGTCGATAGCGCTGGTGTTGCTCTTGTTGGTGATACCGGGCCGCAAGGGGAACCCGAAACCGAAAGATCCAACAACCGCGTCCGCTGAAAGTCCAGAGAAGTCTGCGGCATCAAACTCGAAAAAACTCGATGCCGAGAAAGCGGCCCTGAATTGGCTCTTCTCTGTCGGTGCCCAGGTCCAGGTCGAAGACAACATTGCTGTTCAGAACGCCGCAGATGCTTTGGCCTCACGAAAGCCGGTGGTTTCAATTTCTCTGAACCAGCGACCCGTTAAGGATAACGACCTGGAGCATCTGGTCGCGTTCCCGGAACTTGCCATTCTTTCGCTGGCAGATTGTGACATCGGTGACAAGGGAATCGTTCACGCCGGAAGGCTTTTAAAACTCCGTTCGATCGATCTGACGAACACGAAGATCTCTGATTTTGGTCTGAAGGCGATTCTCTCTAGCCATGAACTGACGGCGTTAAGTGTCAGCAGTCCTAATC
>CAIWEX010000285.1 GCA_903911795.1 uncultured Schlesneria sp. | reverse complement strand
CTCGAATGGCTCCCGTTGGCCAGGTCGATGGTAGAGCGGGGAGAATTTCGATTGCCTCGCCTTGGCTCTGAAGCAACATTTCTACGACTCCCGACGTGAAGCCGAAGTTGCCGTCGATTTGAAACGGCGGGTGGGCGTCGAAAAGGTTCGGATAGACGCCACCGCCGCCCGAAAATTTGCCGGGTGAATAGTCGACTGGCATCAGCGCGCGTTGGATCAGCGCGAAGGCGCGGTCACCATCAAGGAGGCGTGCCCACAGATTGATTTTCCAAGCGAGGCTCCAGCCGGTTCCGGCGTCTCCGCGCAGTTCTAGCGATCGCCGGGCGGCCGCAAACAGTTCTGGCGTATGGTCTATGTCAATCTGACTTCCCGGATAAAGTGCCCAAAGGTGGGAAACGTGGCGATGGTCGGGTTCTGGCACTTCGGCGTCCCAGTCTTCGATCCATTCTTGGAGTTGCCCAAGCCGGCCAATTTGCATCGGGGCGAGCTTTTTGCGCATTGCCCGGACCTCTTCGGTGAATTCTCCGGAGATTTCGAGCCGATTTGCGGCGTCTAGGCATGCGTCAAATAGGGCGGCTACGATCTGCGTATCCATGGCCGGTCCCGCACAGAGATTCTGTCCGTCGTGATGAGCATTTTCTGGCGAGACGGACGGGCATGTGACCATCCAGCCGTGGTCCGGATGCTTAATCAGCGCATCGAGAAAGAACTCGGCTGCTCCCTGGAGGAGATGGAAGTTCGCGCGAAGTTCTTCGAGGTCTTCTTGAAATCGGAAGCGCTCCCAGAGATGAAGGGCCAGCCAAGCGCCGCCGGTTGGCCACATTCCTGGTTCGGCCCAATCAACTGGTGCAGTTCCCCGCCAAAGATCCGTGTTGTGGTGACAAACCCAACCGCGCGCGCCGTATTGATTTCGCGCGGTCTCGCGACCGGTTACGGACAGGTCGGCAATCAATTCGACTAACGGCACCTCGCATTCCGTGAGGTTGGCGACATTCGCCAGCCAATAGTTCATTTCAGTGTTGATGTTGACTGTGTATTTCGACTGCCATGGCGGATTCATGCTGTCGTTCCACAGTCCTTGGAGCGTGGCAGGCTGACCACCAGGGCGTGAGCATGAGATCAGCAGGTAGCGGCCGAATTGGAAGTATAGTGCGGCCAGACCGTGATCGTCGCCGCGATGAAATGCCGTCAACCGGTCAGGAAGAAGATCGCTCAGAACGGCTTCTGACTCCAAATCGAACTCGACGCGACCGAACAGGCGCTGAAAATCTTCCACATGCCGGTTGTGGAGTTGTTCTACGGAATGCTGGCTCGCCGTCGCCAAGTGGGAAGATGCGGTTTCGTGGGGGTCGGCGGATACGTCCGAAAAACTGACGAAACTGGTGGCGACCGAAACTCGGATCGTGACGGAGTCCGCACCGACGATCCGAATTGCCGACGCATCATGATGGAGACTGCCGCCTTCAAGGGCCACTTGGGCAATTGCTTCAAAATTCACCACGCCCGGGAGTCCGTTGTGATCTCCAGCTGTTCCCCGCAAGGTCAGATGATGGGCATCTGACTCTACGCTGGCACGCTGAGG